>CALENB010000176.1 GCA_937910235.1 uncultured Myxococcales bacterium
GACCGTCGCCGGCCCGACCTACACGTCCTCGATTGTCGCCCAAGTGGTGATATGGCTGGTTTTCTGCACCGTCCGCCCATGAACCTCGATGAGCTCGAAGCGCAGGAGACTCGCGGCTTCCTCGGTATCTACACCGGTGTCGCCGTGTACAGCGTGCGTGTCTTGGACCACCTGCCTGCCAATCGTGTCAGTGGCCTAGTGGTGCACGGGCTGCGGCCAGCGGTCGCATGCGGCGAGCGCATCGCTTGGCACGAGGCCGACGGACTCTGGATCGACTGCGGCACGCTCAACGAGCTGCAGCGCGCTGACGTCTTCACCCGATCGCTGCGAGCCCTGCCGTCCGAGGCGGCGCTCCAGGCGGTCCGGCAGTAGGCTTCGGCGCCACCAGGGTGCGCGCGTGCGGCTGGGCAGCGACCGCGCGCCGAGTTACTTGAGCCGGAACTCAATCTCAGTGGTGCCGATGGAGATCTTGTCGCCGTCGCGCAAGAAGATCTTGTGGATGCGTTTGCCGTTCACAAGCACACCATTCGTCGAGTTCATATCCGCGATCTCGTAGCGCATCTGGTCGATCTTCAGCGCTGCGTGGCGACGCGACACCGAGACGTCTTCGATGATGATGGTGTTGCCCTTCATCGAGCCAATCGTGGTCACATCGTCGATCAGCGGGAACACCTGGCCTGCCAACGGCCCGGCGCGCACATGCAGCTTGCCGCGGTCTGGTCCGTCGTAGTCCTGCTCGACATAGACCGTCTCGCCGCCACCGCTCTTGCGGCGTCCCAGCATGACAATCAGTGCGATGAACAGGACTAGGCCGAGCACCGCGGCGAGGCCGATGCCGATCCAAGTCAGCAGCTGCTTCCAGTCAAATGACGGCTTGGGCAGCTTTACGTCCTGAATCTCGCCCTCAACGGGCCCATCCTTACCGGCGTCAACCTTGAGGCTGACGACGTAGTTCATAAAATCCTTGCCCTTGACCGGTTCACCGTTGTCCGGCAACTCAGCCAACGTGGCGCGGATGATGTACTGCTTCTTGATGCGCGCCGCGAAGCCGTCCCACACAGCCGGGACGGTGCTTAGATCGTTCGGCTTGACGCGGCGGTAGAGCCCCTTTGTACCCTCGGTCAACGTCTGCATGGTTGAGAGGAAGTCTTGGTCGTCGGCCGAGAAACCGATAGCGAGCACGCGGATTCCGTACTCCTTGAACCGACTCGTCATCCGCTCAAACTTCTGAACAATCTTCGTCTTTTTCGTCAACGTATCCTTTCCGTCACTCATGATGATCAGGTAACGACGTCGCGTGGCACCCAAGCTCGGCAGCGCCTTCTTGTAGTAGTCCAACGCCTTGCGAACGGCCCGGACGAACGGTGGATCCGACTTCTGCATGCCCTTCTCGGAGCCCAGCATGCCGTTGTCGTCGCTCTCCTGAGCGCCCTTGTAGGCACCGACCGAGTCGACGGCCTGGGTGAAGCTGGAACCGAAGGGGTAAATCTGGTCTTGAGTCGAGTCCTGCCGGTAGGCCAGGACGGCGACCTTGTCCGTGCCGCGCAGCGCCTTGATGAAGTCTTTGACGCCGTTTTTCTGCACTTCCAGCGGCGAGACCACCTCACCCTCACCCGTTGGGCGATAGGAGTTCGAGGCGTTTATGAGGATGAGCACAGCTACGGGCTCTTTGGCCTGCTCTGCGGTCTCAATCTCCATGCTCTTGACCTTGAGGGGCGACCCCGAGGCCATGATCTCAAGCTGCTTCTCCTTGAGCTTCTCGATTGGCGTAAAGGTCACGTCGAGCACGTCGGCGTGCAGCGTGAGCAACATTGACTTCTCGTCGAACTCCACGTGATCGATGAGAACACGCTGCTCGGCCATGGCGGTCAGTGGCAGCAGCAGGATCATGCAGAGGACGAGCAGCGCGCGCAGATGACGCATAGGGAGACTCCGACGGTGTGTGCAGCGGGCGAACGCGCCATGCGACTCAGGAAAGCCCCACCGGTATAGCACCTGGACTACATCATTTGAACCCGCAGCTCAGGCGAATACGGGGTCTATTAGGCCGTCTCTGTGTCACAAACGGCGGAGTGGATGGCTCAAAACGCAGCGCGGGGACTCAGAACACTGAGCCCCCGCGACGGAAGCGTCGGGAAGACACGCGACGTGGCCCCCAGGTGACTACTCAAGGCTCTTGAACTTCATCTCGGTGCGACCCAGGCGGATCTTGTCGTTGTCAATGAGATCTTCGCGCGAGCACTTCCGCTCATTGACGTAGCTACCGTTCGTCGAGTCGAGGTCCACGAACGTGAACTCGCCGTTCTCGTGCCGAATCACGCAGTGATGAGAGCTGAGGTAGGGATCGGTCAGCACGATGTCGCAGTTCGCAGCGGTGCCCATCGTGTTCTTGCCGTCAACGAGCCGAAAATCACGCCCCGCCAGCTCACCGGTCAGCACGACGACCCAACCGACGCACGGCTGAAAGGTCTGCATCTGCATCGACGCGAGATCAATCGCGACCGTGGCCTCCGGTTGCTCGTAGACTTCCTCGTCATAGCCGCCGTCGCCGCCCTTCTCGCGTGAGAACCAGCCCATGCCGCCTCCATCCTGTTTCTGTGGTTTCTTGCCCTGTGGCGCTTTGGGCGCGTTGGGAGCCTTCGGAGCCTTGGGCACCTTGGGCTTGCCGCCCTTGAGCTTGCCCTTCGCCGCCTTGACGGGCGCGTCGACAGCTTTGTTGAACGAGTTTGCCGCCTTGCCCTTAACTCTAGCCTGAGCGCCAACGACCTTGCCCTTGGTCTTGTTGACGACCATATCGACGCGTTGCGAGCCGAGATTCTTGAAGAAGTCGAAGACCATGACACGTCCTACCGGAAGAACTCCCTACATCAGTCTGACACAATTCCGACGAACTGCGCAAAACCTCGTATCCCTTCTCAACCACAACCGGCCGCCTGACGCACACGCTGGCGTGACAGACGGCCGGCTGTTGGCAACCTAGTCTCCCCCCGGCCCTATTTCTTGCGCGGCACCCGCTTCTTCTTGCCACCCGTCAGCGGCTGATACGCCCACAACTTGAAGAAGTTCAGGTCGCGGTCGGCCGTGATGGGCTTGAACTTGAGGCGGATGTTCACCTCGCGCACGTGCTCTGCTGGCACCACGTAGACCCAGTTGCGCCAGCGGAACTTGCGATCGCTGCCGGCGCACACGCAGTTGGGGAGGCGGCGCTCGTTGGCCTCGATCTCAGCCTCCCAGTCGCCGTGCACGTAGTCCATCCGCCAGATGATGTAGACGTCTTTGCCTGGCTCCACGTTGCTCAGCTCATACTCCAGCTGGCCGCCTTCGTACGCCACACCGGTGTCTTCGACGACCACACCGTCCGGGTACTTCAGCTTCTGGCGCGTGCGGTAGCGGTCGCGTTCACCAGAGATCTTCCAGCTGTGGTCCTTCTCACTGACGGGGTCGAGCGGATCGATCATGTCGATCAGGCCCATGTCGACACCCTCGATGGTCATCTGATCCTCGAACGGCTTCGACCGGACCTTGATGTTCTCGATGATGACGTTGGTGTCCGTCTCGAGCACCTCCACCTTCTTCTGGGTGCGGTTGAGGCTCTTGTCGAACATCTGCTCCATGAACTTGTAGCACTCACCCTGGTAGCTCATGAGCGTGCTCATGAACTCGGTTGAGAAGGTGCCTTCGTCATACTTCTGCATGGCGATCTCGACGTGCTTCTTGAAGTTGGCGAAGTCGCGCTGGCTGGAGACCTGCGGCACGTTGGCCTCGATCTCCTCGATCATCGTCCACTGGTGGCTCAGGATGATCAGGTACAGCTTGAAGAAGTTGCGCAGGTCGACCAGCTGACTATGAAGCAACATCTCAAGCGTGATGAAGCCGTGCAGCACATCGGAAGCGGGCAGAATCCGCATCTGATGAAACAGGTACGCGTAGATGCCCTTGGAGCGCCGAATCAGCTCAAGCAGATCCCAGAGCGACTTGGGATCGATGAAGGAGCCCACGCAACCGGCCATCGGCACAAAGCGCAGGTCGATCTCGTTCTCAACCGGGTTGAAGGGATCCTTGGCGTCGGTGATGCGCTTCACATCCTTCGTCAGGTTGATGCGGCACAGCTCGATCTCGCCCATGATGTCGGGATCAGAGACGGTCCACTCGACCTTGCAGTTCTCGGCGATCCGGCGATGACCCTTGAAGTCCAGGTTCTCCTTGTAGGAGATGAACTCGCTGAAATCCTCGATGTACCGAGTCACCAGGTAAACCGTGGCTGGCAGCTTGAAATCGTTGGGGTTCAGCTGGCGAATCTCCGGCTCCCACAGGAAGATGTCCTGCCCGAGACCGTCGATGGCGTAGCCCGACTGAACCTCGACTGCGAGCTCACCACGGCCACGACCGGAGACGCCGAAGCCGCCGAGTCCGTGGGGCACGATGCCCGGTCCATGAAACATGCGATTGTGGAGTTTTCGCTTCTCAACGTGGTAACGCTCGCCGTCGTTCCAGTCCCTCTCCGTGGTTCGAAAACCCCGAAAGAAGTTGAGCCGCTTGAAGGTCTTCAGCTCGGTCTGTGACATCGTATGCTCCATTTGGCGCGGCCGATGAGCCGCAAATCTGGCGAGCTTGGCGCTCTGGTTTGTGAGCCCACAGGCGGCGCTCACGGATAGGGAATCGTGTCTTGGTGAACCGTCGGCCTACATGCCGTCTTCATCACCGATGACCATAAACGGTCCCCAATCACTGTCCTTGTCCTGCTCTGCGAAGCGCAGGAAGTAGTTACAATGGGCCGGTTTCTCGGCCCGAATCACGCGGTGAATGCGAATCAGCTGCTCGTCCGTCACCGTGGTTGGCGACATGGGTAGCTCCACCACGAAGCAGTTGTTGAGGTTCATCGGGGGCAGAATCGTCGACGACTCGCCAATAACACTCGACACCTCAACGCGAAACGCACCTTCAGGCCACTCGTTCTCAAAGATCGTGGGGCGCGTGCCGGTGTATATCTCCAACAGCTGCTCGAGGGCGCGCTTGGTGCCTCGGATGTTGTAGAGCGCGGGCGCGTGGCGGAGCCAACGGCGTTTGACCTCTTCAGGCCAATCATCCTCGAGGTGCAGCGCGATCCACGACGACAGCCACGGCAGGAACCCGGCCTCTGCCTCAAGCGGCCGAAACAGCTTGTGCATGTTGTCGACGCGATGGGTGACGCTCTCGTGGATCTGCTGGAAAATCCACAGGTAGTTCAGGAGCAGATCGTTCTGGTCGGTGCTGGTGACCTGGTAGATCTGGGGCAGAAAACGCACCCAGCTGGCCTTGCTGATCTGTAGCTCGATGGGCATGTCAGAGTCGACCAGCATGCCGCGGGCGGGCAGCTGGGTGACGACCGTGTCGATCGGCTCATAGGACTGCACAAACCGCGGCGTCGCGAGCGCGAACCCGGCCTGCGTCAGCACGATCTGAGCGTCGGCCAGCGCGAGGCCAGTGACGTCTGGCACCACGAGCTTGCGGGGACGTCGACCGCCACGCAGCCCATCGGAACCTGATCTTGGAGTTGTCCCCGCCATACGTGCCTCTACCTCAAACGACTAAGTAACCGTGTGACTTCGGTTGCGTGCGGCTCGAATGGCCCCCCGCTCAGTCAGCTGTCTCACCCACGAGCCCTCACCCGCGGGCTCTCGCAGGTCCGGACGCGTCCGCCTGGCCTAGCGAGCGATGCGCTCGTGAGCCTTCTCTACAACGTCCACCTGCAGACAGTGCACCAACTCACCGTCAGACAGCTTGAGCTGGTCGACTTCAAGCTTGGTGCGCTCATCCACGATCCGAACCCGATCGACAAAATCGACACCGGAGACCTCTTCCACCACGTGGTACAGATCGACCCGATACACCGGCCGCCCGAAAGGCCAGCCCTGCCCGTTCTTGCCGCCCTTGAGCGGGTGGAGAAAGGTCTTCACCCGGCGCTGAATCTCCGCTTTTACGCGGTCTGAGGCGGTCGCCTGCAGCAGGATGATCTCGACCACCACGCTCAGCTCACGGAAGACCGGCCGCCGCACGTTGAGCACGGTCGTCAGCAACTTCCGGTCGGACAGATAGTTTCGGACCTTACGCAGCAGCTCTGTGCTGGCCACCGGCTTGCCCATGTAGTCTGGGTGATTCTCCGCCACGCGCGGCACGATCGCGACCGTGACCTCGCCTTCTCGGTCCGTCGTTGGCAGCGCACAGACGCGGGCGACGGAGCTGGACGCTTCTTTGGCGAGCCACTCGAAGTCCTCCGCAGTGACCGCGCGGCCTTTGGCCTTGAGGCTGTGCGGCCCGCGCTGCTTGGCCTCTTCGATGCTCTCCAAGTCGGAGCCGCCGTTCGCGGCGTAGAGATTCGTCACCGATTCAACGTAGGACAGCGATTGCATCAGCGCCGTGATGCTGTCTGGCGGCACGTTGCCGTCCTCACCGCCGCCCACTTGATAGTGCGAACACAGCACATTGCGATCGCCCTTCGGCGGGACCATGCCTCGGATGCCGTCGCCGAAACGAATTTTGCCCGTGACGATGTCCTTCGTGTAGTGGCGCGATCCCGGCGTGGACTCGTACAGGCTGTCGACCTCATGCCACCGCACCATCGCGCCGCCGTCTGGATCGTCGCGGACGCAGTCCTCGCCTTCCTCCATGATCAGGTCGTTGATATCGGTGCTCGGCGGCCGCTCACGCTCTTTGACCCACACCTGCTGGCCCGGCAACACGGGGCCACGGACGAACGTGAAGCTCTGGTTCGGCGTGCCCTTCGAGGAGCCGAGGATCGTGTTGTCGTAGGTCGACAGGTTGTCGGCGTAGACACAATTGAGCAGCACGTGGCGCAGCATCGGCGGCTCGTCGTACCCGCCATGCTCAAGGCGCGCGCGCACCCAGTACAGGTTCTCGCCGTAGCGCTTGTTGCTGCGATGGTCTTCCGGCCCGACAAACTCGACGAAGCCGCTCTGCGAGAAGCCGTGTGTGTAGTCGCGGACCGTCAACGTCTTCCAATCACGCCCACCAAAATACTCCCACGCGATGATCTGTTCGGACTTGGTGTGCTCAAGCGTCTTTGACGTGTCGCCAGCGCGAGCGCGCAGGCTTCGGCCCGACCCGGCGTCCTCGACGAGGTCGAAAAATAGCTGATTGGACTCATTGGGGAAGGGCTGCTTAAAGCCGAGGTAGAGCGTCGGGCTCTCCTCCGTCACCGGCGTGAAGGGCTGAAATGGCTTCATCTCTTCGCGGGCGAGGGAGGTGTGGTTGGTGTGCACGAAGTCGTTGTACGCGACGACGTGCTCGAACGGCTGGGCCGACTCGACGAAACGCAGGGTCAGGTTCTTCAGCGTTGGCGGACGCAGCGGGCGCTCGTCCTTCCACACCCAGCGGTCATTCTCCAGCTCGTAGGTACCCGGGACGCCATAGTCACCGCGGTCGATCCGCGCACGCACCCAGAGGCCTTTTTTGCCGTTGATGTTCACCGCTCGCATGTCTTTCGGGCGCTTAAAGCTCACGAATCCGGACGCTGTGAGGCAGTTTGTGTCGTCCTGAAAGGCGTGGCCGGGGTCTTCCTCGTCATAGTCGCCGAAGCCATTCTTGCCGAGCAAACGCCAGCGCTTGCCGTTGAAATACTCCCACGCGATGACCAGGTCGTCTGAGTTCTGGGCGCGGACCACGGTGCCGCTATCCGCGACCTCCACGTCGATGCGGACGTTGGCCTGCTCGTGGCCAAACACAGCGTCGCTGAGCATATACAGCGTGCAATCGGGCTTGGGCTCGCGCGAGAAGGGCTGGAAGTTCCGGTCCATGTCGAGCTTGAGGTAGAGATCACCCTCAATCGAAGCGAACGACGCCTCGGGCAGCTCACCTTCACCGACCAGCTCCAACCGCATGCTGAGCGTGTCGCACAGGGTGTCGTCGACCGTCTGCGGCACTTCGGACAAGCGCCCGCGAACGTAGTAACCCTTTACGTCGCTGACCTCTGTCGGCTGCATGTCGACGGGACCCATGAGCGCGATCTCATTGGGTGTCGTCGCCATGGACGGGCTCATGAGCTCGCGCCAACGCTCGCCGTCCCAGTACTCCCACTCGAGCATGTGCACGAGCGGCTGTGCGACGTCGGCCGTCGTCGTGCTCTTGATCGTCAGCAGGCTCGACTCATTGAACGACTTCAGGCGCTCGTCACCCAGATAGATGAACCGCTCGACCGACCGCACGCCGGCCCAAAGCGGAACGCCGGCGCTCCCGAGGCTCAGCAACGCCGTGTTGTCGGCGAAGCTCTCGTGATGCTGGCTCATGCACTTCAGCAGCTCGTTCGCGGTCGCGATCGCCTCTCGGTCGGTCTCAAACGTCTGGTACTTGCCATCATGCCCAGGTTTGGTGCCGGTCCGCGTGTTCGCCGGGACACGAACAAGGTCGGCTTTCGGGTTGATCGTGAACTGCAGCACCGCGCGCGCCGGCTGCGGCGGCGTCAGGTGGATGCCCATCAGCTCAAGGAACGCCAGGAAGTTCTTCTCTGGCACCCGATTGAGCCGGTAGAGCGTCATCTCCGTCATCCAAGCGAACAGCTCAATGAGGGTGATGCCGGGGTCGCTGGAGTTGTGATTGGTCCACTCCGCGCAGTACTGCGGAATCAGGCGCATCGCCTCTTGGACGATGTCGTCGAAGTTGCGGTCGTCGAGATTAGGACTCGGGATCATAGGTCTTGCTCCCGTCGCAGGTAGAACGGATAGACCATGTTGTGGTCCACGTTCGTCGAGCTGATGGTGTAGCGGACGTCGATGAGCATCACGTTGCCGCGCGCTGGGTCTTCGTTCGCGTTGACGATGATGTTCTTGATGCGGGGTTCGTACTTCTGCAGTGATTCACGGACGTAGAAGCTGACGAGACCCTGGGTCGAAGCGGAGTTCGGATGAAAGACGAAGTCGTGCACACGGCAGCCAAACAATGGCCGCATCACGCGCTCTCCAACCGCGGTGCCGATGATGCAGCGGATGCCTTCCTCAATGTTCTGGGCCGCCTCTGACATAGCCATCCCACCGGTGGAGTTCACCTGCAGGGGAAACTTCAATCCACGACCTAGGAAGTGCTTCGTGGCCATGCCGCTCCGGGTCCAGTGTTGGAGGAAGGTTGAGAGTGGAAGACGCTGTACATCCCGATACACAGCGCGGGGCGGTCAATGGGCCGGCTCGAAGGAGCGCGGCCGATGGAGCGACACACGTCGCCCACGTCCGGTCGACGCTAATGTCAGCCGAGCAACCCCTCGAAATTGAGCCGACAGCGAGTGCATTCAATCTTCACCCAGCCGTCTTCGTTCTCGCACTGAAGCGCCGCCTGCTCCTCGCATGGACAGCGGTGACCCTCGGTGCGGCCGGCGCCACAGTCCGTCAAGACGTCCTGCAGGGCCATGACAACCTCTTCCTGGGTCCACTGAGACGGATCGATCGCCATAGTTCGCCTCGCTTGATTCACCAGCCGACCGGTCAGTTCGTTGCGCCGCGATGATGAATCGCCGCACAACGTGAAGTCAACCGCCGCCTGCCCCTGCACGCGTGGAAAGCCGCACTCCCGCCGCCCAAGCGCCGGGAAGCACGCACGGAACATTGATAGACTGGTGTGAACTTAGATGGTTAGGCGAGATACTGAAGAAGGAAAGCATGGAAGACAATGCTGGCCGATCGGTCAGTAAACAGCCGATCGCGGCGAGCCGCGGAGGCCTACTTTCCCTTGTGCGCGTTGCGGGCGAAGCCGATGACGGTTCGGTAGCCCTCTTCATTGCGGAAGGTGTGCGTTGCGGACGTGATCAAGTACACTCCGCCAAACGTGTCGCCAAAGCCGGTAAACTCAACGGTTTTGCCAGGAACCACGGCCGGGTCGCCCTGTATGACCACCTCACCCGTCACAAAATCCATCGAGAACTGGTCGAAGATCGACTGGGCCAACGTGTCCGCTTCCTCTTGTGAATCCACGGGCTGATCGGTCACCACATAGGTGCGACCCACGCCGGCGCTGTTGTAGAGCGCTTTGCCGGTCGCTTCCCAGCCCTTGGTGCCGTCAAAAGCGTACTGCGACGACTCAGCAACGCCGACGATGTTCTTCTTGGTCCACGGATCCCAGCTGCGCACCTCGACGCGGCCGTACTGCTGCACGGTCGACATACGGAAGTTCGCCGACATCATCAGCTTCGCGTCGCCGCCCTGCCCCTGCCGCTCTCGCGCCAGCGTGATCACCGGGCTCTGACCCGCGTCGGGCTGCGTGAACTTCACCTTGTTCGATTCTTCGGGATCAGCCTTGTACTCAAGCTCCGTACCCAAGGCCGTTAGCAGCTCGTAGTCCGAGGCGTTCAGCTGAGGGATGTACTTGTGTTTGACCTTGCCCTCTCCAATCTCGTCCGCGCTCAGCGAGTCGGATCCGCCGCCCTTCTGGGCCTTGGAGTCACCGATGACGTCTCGCACCGCGTCGGTGGAGGCAGTCTCGGCGTCTAACCCCTCGCCCCACGTACGCGAGCGCTGACCACGCGTGAGACGATGGAGCTTATGGTAGCCCGAGATCACAGTGCGATAGCCGAGATCGACGTCAAATGATGGCTCGATGTACGAGATCTCACCGATGCAGAGGATCGCATGCTCCTCTACACCCATGCCGACTTCGACTTCAGAACCTGGTTTGAACGAATCGACCAAATTCAGCTTCGCGAGCTGCATCATGTCGTATTCGATGCTGAACATGTCTGGGCTATCGAGGCGCAAATCGACCGAGATCGACAGCAGTCCACGACCGCCGCGGGTCTCAAGATCTTCCCCCGAGTCAGTGCCAATCGACGTAGCGCCGTCGATTTTCACTGTGAGCTCGGGCGCGCGAGTATCGTTCGCCATGTGCACTCCTCCGGAGGTCGGACCTACTTTAGAATCGGCGGAATCAGCAGTCGCTGGCCCGGTGACAGACCCAGCGGATCGTCGATGCCATTGGCCTCAGCAATCCGCCGCCACTGGCTCGAATCGTCATACTCTTCGTAGGCGATCGCCTGCAAAGAGTCGCCGCGACTCACCAGGTGCACGTGCGCCGTGTCCGGGCTGTTCTTCACCGACTTGCTCGGATTCGAATCGTCCGGCACCTCGGTGAGGGTCAGCTTGCACTTCGCCCGCACCGGCGTGCCGTTCGGCAAGAACATGATGTAGTTCACGTCCAAGGCGGTGATGTACCAAGTGCCGGTGTTGATTTTACCACCTGCGTCGCCAAAACCCTGGCCCCACACGAAGAGGACACGCGGCGGACGATGCAGGTCTTCGTTCACGTGGATCAACTTCTCAAGACCTTGAACGTGCGTCGAATAGACGCTCGTCCGGTCCTCGAAGGTGTCGAAGAGAATCTCTCCGAACTCCAACTTGAGCGAGTCACCGCCGGTGAACTGAAGATGCGCCGCATCTTGGCCCGCCTGCCGTTGCTCTCGTGGTTTCAGCGTCTTGGTCACGCGGATTGCTTCCGGATTGAACAGGAAGGAAACATCCTTCGGCAGGTCACCCTTCGCGTCCTCTGCGTGGACCTCGAGCTTTGCTTTCTCGTACCCGTCAGCCATGAATCCCCCTTCTCTCCCGCTCGCGCTTGATTCGAACAAGCACCGACCGGGCAACCTTCATTGCGAGTGCATTCAGCTCTTGAGAGGGCTGACCACCCGCATCCTGTCGATCCTGGGCACCTGCGCCCATTCCAGAACCACCAGCCTGTTGGCCGTCGACGTCTTGACCCGCTAGTGACAGCGACGCGGTCGCGTTCGCTCCACTAGTCGAGATGGACTCTGACATCGGCTTCGCTGCGGCCCGTGCGACCAACGCACGCGCAGCTGGGGCGACCAGCGGCAAGACGTTCGCGCTTGGCGACGCCGTCACCGACAGCACACGCGCCATGGCGCCTGCCTGCTGGCTTTTCGCCGCCGCCGTGCCGCCCGTGTTGTTTCCGGCCGAAGCCGCGGCTTGCATGGCCGCCATCGGGCTGACCAGCTCGCTGGTCCCACCGAAGCCTGCCGCAGCGCTGCCGACGTAGCCGCCACGCTGGGGGGAGGCCCCCGCGCTGGACGCGCCACTGGCCACAGCCGAGACGTACGTTCGCTCCGTTCCGCCGTGTGGCATCGGGCGAAGAACCTGCCCAGGCCGTGGCGCACGTCGCGCTTCAACTGCTGCGCCAAGTCGCTCAGCGCGACGACTCGCGGCGGTACCGCCGTAGGTCTCCGTCAATCCACCGCCGTCCGATGGCATGAGGCCGAGCAGCGCGCCGCCACCGAGGCCAGCCGCGCCGTAGCCGACACGCCCTCGACCGAAGCGACTGCGGCGCGCAGAGATGCGGCCGTCGCCGCGACGTCCCTCTAACAGCTGACGCGTGCGCGCGAGCCCCACCGGCGCGAACCGATGGATCTGTGCGGCTGTCCCGCCCTTTGCGGCGGCGCTCGCGTCACCTGCGGAAGCTGCAACCCGCGTTGCCGTCCGTGGCGACGCACTCGCGGCGATCTTATCGCCGGCCTCAACACGACCTAGGTCCACTAGGCTCTTGTCCGCAACATCTGCGCCCTTCATCTCCCGAAGTGCCTGAAGGCCTGCGAGACCGGAGAATACGACCTCGTGATCGGGAGAGGTCTCGCCGGACGACAGCGACGATACACCGGCCGCAACGGGTCCACTACGACCGATCGAACGTACGTCGGGTCCCGCGGCCAACGCCGTCATCTCACCACCGACGGCGCGGCTCTCCGCTGCCGCCTGTCGGCCGAAGAAGCGTGCCAAGAATGCGTCACCCACATCGCCAGTCGCGGTCGACTGCTCACCAAAGAGCGCGAGGGCAGCACGCAGCGCCATGGGCTCGCGAAGGTCGAGCGCAGCGCCGCCGAGAAGCGACCCTGTGGCCATCTTGCCCGACGAGGTCAGGCGCGCGAGCAGCGTACGGTGGGCGGGAGACAGAGACGCCATCGCCTGTGCGGCGGCGTTCTGCAGGGCGACCTGGGCCGCAGCTGCAGGCAGCTGCGCTCCGACGCCAACGCTGGCGGCGACGGTGGCCGATGCCTGTGCAACGCCAGCCGTGGCCTCGCCAGAGGCGACAGGTCCAGCGGCGGTCGCATCAAAACCTGCGCGCGTGTCCGCCGTGTCCAGAGAGAGCAAGTCACCGCCGCCAGTCGCAGCCAACATGAGGCTGCGCCTCGACTCCGGCGCCATGCGCTCCATCGCACGCTGGAGAATCCAAGGCGTCACCGCGTCGCTCAAACCACCCGGCGCCACGCCCAATGCGGACTGCGTCAAATGCTCGGCGCCACCGTTGGCGAACGCCAGCAGAGACCGTTCGCCGCGAGGCAACTTGGCGGTCCCAAGACCCTCAGTTTGCGTACCGAGCTGAGCGCCGCCCTTCAACCCCGCCTTTGCAGCGCGCTCGTGGGATGCGAGGACATGTTTGATCGCCGCGGCGGCGGCATGCGTTACGGCGCCAACCGCCGCCGCACCCTGCGGCACGGGCTGTGCGGCGATCTGGGGTCGTCCCGCGGTCGCGCCACGCGCCGTGCCAGCGGCTCCGAGCGCTGTGCGCGGTGGCCGCGACGTGGGCCGCTCGCCCTGTGCGTCTTGCTTGGCCGTCCAAGTCTCGTAGCCATCGTCGCCGGGCAACAGCCATTCGCCTGCACCGGCTTGGTCCGCCAACGCGCCGCGCATCTGCGCGACGGCTGCCGGTCCCATGCGTGACAAGCTCTCAACAGGGATGCCCGTCAGACCCGACAGCATCTGCAACTCGGTCGCACCGCCAATCGGGGTGGCCGCCGTTGCCGGGGATGCAACGACTGGCGACAGGATCGATTGAGGCATCCACGGCGATGTCGGCATCCATGACTGGGGCGTCGTGGAAGGCATCAGCCCACCGAAATGCCGCGCGCCAAGTTGTGTCGCGAGATGGAACGCGCCAACGGCAGCCGATCCGACCGCCAACTGCGCGGGCACAGTGGCGATGCCACCGGCAAGACCGAATCGCTCCGCACGGAACCGAGCGGGCGTCGCTGCCTCCGCGGCGGCATCACCTACAACGCGGTCAGCGCGCCGCCCCAGCGCTGCGGCGGTCGCTGCAGGCAGCGCGTGATCGACGGGCGATTGGCGCGCAGCGACCGGACCGCCGACCTTAGACGCAGCACCTGCCGCGCTCAACTTCTGGGCGGCCATACGACGGCGCTGCGGCGCAATCCAAGCTGGAGCTCCGGCGCGCAGGCCGTCATCCGCAGCCCTCGGACCCGCGTCTGCCGCGATTCTCAGCGTCTCGCCGGCGCCAGGGGCGTCGTACCAACGTGGCTCCGCTCGAGCGCCGCCCAACATCGCATCGCTGGCGTCCACCCAGCGCTGCATCGCGCCACCGAGGCCGGCGGGTGATGCCGACTTCGGGTCGAGCAAGGTTGAGAATCGATCCCACAGAGACCGTGGAGCGAGGGTGGCTGGCGAAACGCCATCGGCCGCAAAGGTCGCTCGCTCGAGGCCCACTTCGCCCTGGGCTGCGCCAGCGGCGGGCGATCCGCCTTCGGCGACGGCGTTACGGGGAGAGGCGGCCGCGATGCGCATGCCGCGATCGAGGCGCTGCAGCGTCGCTGCGCTCAGCCCCACAGCCCCGGCCAATGCCGGCATCCGACCGGCGAACGCGCCAGCGCCGGCCGGAAGGAAGCGTCCTGCGACGCCCTGACTTGGAGCCACGGCGGCGTCGACGGCGTGCGGCGCGGCGTCCGGACCGCCGAACGCGGCGATCGACCCGTCGGTTGCGTCAGCGACGGCGGCGCGCTGATTTGCGGCGATCGCGCGCAGCAGCGCCAGCCGCGGGGCAAACGTCGCCATCGTGGGCTGACGTCGCTCGTCTGCCGAGCTGCGTGTTCGCGACGCTTGGCGGGCTACTGATGGACCGGCTGCCGATGGACCGGCTGCCGATGGACCCGCAGCCAAACGACGCGCGGAGCCTGACCGTTCGGCTGCGACGCGACGGTCGGTCTGTTGCTGCTGAACGGCTCGCTGAGCGACGACGCGCTGTGCGCGCGCCAGCGCCGCGCGATGCTCGCTTGGAACCATGTGAGGCGTCGAGACCTCAGCGTACGCGTCGAGCACCTGACGTGCGGGCGCATCTGGCCCCGAGACCACTGAGGCATCTGCACCCCAGCCGGCGTCGGTGCCAGGCTGGAGAACCGCCATATCAGCGGTCCACTCTGCGATGCGCAGGGCGCGAGACGCGGTGTGATCAGCGGTAACGCTGGAGCCAAAGTCTGCGGCAGACAAAGTCACGTCGCGTTGGGCGGCCGCGCTCGTCCGCGACTGCGGGGTGCTGCCGCTGTGGGCCTGCAGACTCAGAATTCGGAGTGACTCCCCGATTCCGGGCAGAACACCGGGGTCAGCGGGCCCCAGTGTTCCCAGGGCGTCGGACTTGGACACCCCAGTGGGGTCCATTCCGATGGTCGCGCCAGTACGTGCGGGTTGGTCCACACCAGCGGCGCCGACTTCTCCGGCGGTGCGCGTGTCGCTCTGAATGGAAGTGCGAACGCGTGCTGCTTCAGCTCGCACCTTCTTGATGGCTTGGCGAACCGCGTCAACGCGGCGCTGCTGCCCCATCTTGTTGCGTTTCGGTTGGCTGCTCTGCGCGGCCTGCAGGCGTTTGACGGCCACGGCACGCGCCTTGTTGGTTGTGGCGAGGCGCACTTGCGCTTCGAGCGCGTCGAGGGTCGACTCCTCCTCTTCGAGGACAATCTGAACAATGTCGGCTAAGTCGCCGATGCTCATGGCCCGAAGATCTGGGCTCAAAGCGTAAGAAAAGCGGCTCTCCATGGCCATGAGAGAGGCGATATCAAAGGCTTGCGCCCCAAATCCAGCGCTTAGGCTTGCGAGCCCTGGCAGGCTGGCGATCAGTGAGTCGATTCGTCCCGAGACCATCGGCTCGGTCGTCGCGCCTGCGCCAAGGCGATCGGGCCCTTCCCAACGAGCGGTGATCTGCTCGTGGAGTGGTGACTCCTCGCCTGCCTTGTTGTTCGTTGCCTCGACCACAGTACACCTCGATTCGCTCGGGCCCTTAACAGGTTCCGCGTGACCTACGTCGCCTTGTACACGAAGTAGTCGTACGCCAATCGAATCTGCTCAAAACCGACCTGACTCGACATCGCGTTGAGCGCGAGACCCGAGTACTCGGTGATGAACGCGTTGAAGAACTCGTAGGCACCGATCGGCTGGTACTTTCGATTCATTAGCGTAATCGTGATGTTGACACGATCGGCCCCGAGCCCTTTGCCCTTGTTGCTGCCCGAAAGGGAGGACTTCATCATGTCGAAGAACTCGCCGTTCGCCGCGAACTGGCCGCGCTTGAGCGTCAGCGGCTCGAACTTGCCGGGGCCGCGCATGTGGTAGCCGTGCTCGTTGTTGCCGCCGGAGCGAACCGGAATGGCCTCGGCCTTCCAGCTCATGCCTCCGACCTCAGAGAACGTCGCGTACGTCACGTTGTTGATGATCAGCTTGAACGCGTACGCCAAGTCGGGGTCACCAGGGCGATCCGAGCTACCGCCGGTCTGTTTTTTACCAAGCGCTGCAGCGAGTTGGCCAGCGAGGTCCGCGACTGCGCCGGAGGCTGCGCCGCTGCCACCCCACTGCGATCCGCCGCCGCCGCCGGCGCCCTTCAGGTCGGTCTTCTGCTGATCCATGGCCGCAGCCGTGGGGAGCGCGTTGTCGGCGACAACCGTCACAGGTGCGGTGGCCGGGAGCGCCTGCAATGTTCCGAATGCGAGCGATGCCTCGGAAGCCACGAGCTTCCCCGCCGTTCGACGTGTCGTTGCTGCTGCCATTTCGGGTCCTCCTTCGGCGGGTTACCGCCATCGCGCCAATAGCGCAGAAATTCCGTTTGCGGTGGGCCTACGCCCCGTCACCGCGGGCCAGCACGTCCACCTCTTGGGTGACTCGAAGGCCCAGAAACTCAGCCGGTCGGAACGGTGCGAGCCACACGTCCACATTCACTCGGCCCTGCTCGCGCGCCTGCGCTGAGTTGATCTCAGCATCGCAGCGCACCAAGAACGCGTCGTTCGAGGTGTCGCCCTTCAAGTAGCCGTCCCGCCACAGCGTGTCGAGAAAGAAGGCGACGTCACGCGACAGCATCTGCCAGAGGTCCTGGTCGTTGTTTTCGAACACGACCCACTGGAGGCCAATGTTCAGGGCGCGAGTGATGGCCACGATGGTGCGGCGCACATTGACGTGGCGTAGGGCTGTGTCCGCGGACGCGGTTCTAGCCCCCCAAACACGAATCCCGCGTTGGGCGAAAACTTGACTGCAGTTGATTCCTTCGGCGTTCAGCATAGCGATGTCTTGCTGCTGCAAGAACAGTTCCAAGTCGACTACTCCGTCGATTGTTTCGTTGGCCGGGGCCCGATAAACTCCCTCTGACTTGTCACATCGGGCGTAAATACCGGCCACATGCCCGCACGGAGGCACCGGTTTCTTCGATCGTGAGTTCGCGGGGATGACGTACGGGTAGTAGAACGCGGCGAACGACGTGTCGAAGAGTCGCCGCCACTGCATCGCGCCGCGCGGGTTCTGGCCTGGGGGCAGATCGAGCACGGCGAAACGGTCTTTCTTCTCTTCGCACTGTGTCACGACCGCCTGCTGGACGATCTCCATGTCCTTGACCGACTTGAAACCCGCCGAGTTCTCCAGGCACCAGGGCAGATCGGGCACGGCGATGAGGTCGATCTCTTCAAGCTCAGCGATTCCGGCGAGACCGTACCGATTGCCCGGCCCCAGGTCGGCGCCGATGAAGTCCTCTGCAGTCACGGTGAAGAGGCCGTCGGTCCCGCCGTCGAGCACGACCTGATCCACCTCAACGGGCAGATTCTCGGGCATTTCGGAGGCTGAATCGAGGTTGGTGACCTCGATGAGGTGAGAGTTGCCGTTGATGACGCGCTCGATGAAGAACGGCGACTGACGAGCCAAGTTGACGCAGCGGAACACCTCGCGCTCTGAGTGCGTCTCGGCGATCACATCGAAACCGACGGGCTCGATCATGGTCGGCGCCATCGATCGAAACTGGTGCTCCAGCGGCGCGCGCTCGTTCCACCACAAGGTGCGGCCGTCGACGCGCGTGAGGACACGGTAGGTGGCGTTGTCGTCGTCGAAGATCTTGACGAGTGAGCCGCGGGTGAAGCCGTAGGTGCTCTTGACCATCACATTGTGGTCGCCCTCTTTGCCGTCGACCGTGATGAACGTCTGAACTTTGGGCGGAGACGGTCGCAGGCTGATGCGGACGTGGTTGCCCCACATCCCCTCGGCGAGGGCTTGGACAGTCAGCGTGTTGTGATTGTTGTGGTCGCGAAGGCGCACTGACGCGCGGGTGGCGATCTCATTGCGGCCGCGCTCGAACAGGTGGGCGATGCGCACGATGTAACACTCGGTGCCACCGTTGAGGAAAAATCCGTCGACGGCGCCGTCTAGGTAGCTGCCGACGTCAAGTTTGCCGAAGCGCTCCTGGAACTCGCTGAGGCTCGTGACACGAACGGCCTTGCTGGTAGGACCACGCTCCGTCAGACCGAGAAAACAGGGAATGCCGCTGTCCATCATGCCCAACGGCGGAGCGCGCTCGGCGACGTTCTCAATATAGACGCCTGGTGGCCGCGTTTCCATGATCGACTCCAAGCCGCGGACAGTGGCCGGCGGCGGGTGTGAAGCTATGATGCCTCACGGCGCGTGGATTGGCACGGACGCAGCTCCGGGACGGGTGCGCCGTGGGACTGCCTGCGAAGGCTCGGCGGCAGGCGCTGTGCGACCGCTTGCCGAAAGCCACGGCGGCGCGACGATCGAGCGCATCGATCGCCGCGCCATCCGCTCAGGCTTTTCGCGACTTGTTGATCTCTTTGTTGATCTCGGAGATCTCGCGCACCCAGGTTTGGCGCTCTTTGTGCTCCATCTCCAGGATCTCGTCGAGGGGCCAATGAAAGTGGTAAGCGACGTACGCTACCTCCTGGTACAGGCGATCCAGGGGGTAGCTTACGATTCCCCCATGCCACCCCCGGTGTCGACCTCAAACTTGTGGCCACACTCGGGGCAAGCGACCTTCATCATCGCCGTGCCTTCTTCATTGATACGGCGGTAGAAGTCCTGCAGGTAGGCGAGATCGGTCGAGAACATGTTCTCGATGATCGAGGGGTTGATGGAGCTCAGGTTGCCAAGCTTCGAGATGACTCGACTCAGCAAGATGATGACCAGGTACGCGCGGTTGTTCTGCACCCGGTAATCCTGCAGCGGCAGAATCTCGTCTTTCGCGGTCGCGAGGCGCATGACGCCTTTGCGGTGCACGTTGCCATCCTTGTCGATGACCCCGCGTGGCAGGGTGAATTCGAACTCGGTCTTGAAGGCCATGGTGGCTTTCCTCGTCGGGCGGAGTGCTAGGTCTCTGCGCCGTTTGGTTGGGGCGCGCTTGGACGCGCACCTCAGTAGAAACGACCCGAGGGGTGTTGGCTCGACACAATGTCTAAAGCCAACACCCCCCGGGCCAAGTCAGTCACACGCTTGGGCCCGAGGGCTTGCTGCGTGCTAGATGCGACCGCGACGTGAAGTCGCCGCCTCTGGTGGGACGTTGGATTACTCCGAAACGTCGCCACCAGCTGGCATCTGGCCAATGCGGAAGATCACAAACTCGGCGGGTTTCACCGGGCACATGCCAATCTCGCAAATCATCTGGCCAGCGTCGATGACCTCGGGCGGGTTGGTCTCCTCGTCGCACTTGACGTAGAAGGCCTCCTCCGGAGTCTTGCCGAACAGGGCACCCTGACGCCAGAGGCGGAGCAGGAACGCGCCGATGTCACGCGTGACGCGCTTCCACAGACGCTGATCATTCGGCTCGAACACGACCCACTGGGTACCGAGCTCGATCGACTGCTCAACCATGTTGAAGAGACGACGAACGTTGATGTAACGCCACGACGCATCCGACGAGATGGTGCGAGCACCCCAGACGCGGATACCGCGGTTCGGGAACTCACGGATGCAGTTGATGCCCTTCGGGTTGAGAAGGTCCTGCTCGCCGCGGGTGATGTTGTACTTGAGGCCAATGGCGCCACGCACGATCTCGTTGGCCGGGGCCTTGTGAACGCCACGCTCTCCGTCGCTCCGCGCGTACACGCCGGCCATGTAGCCGCTCGGGGGCATGAAGATGTTGCCCTTGAAGGGGTCGTAGACCTCAACCCAGGGGAAGTAGTAGGCGCCGTACTTCGAGTCACGCGGCTTCGGGAGCTTGTCCACGCCGCCCTTCTCGATGACCTCAGGGGAATCCAGGATGGCGAAGCGGTACCGCATGTTCTCGCAGTGCGAGAGGACGGCGTCCTGGATGACCGGGTCGGTCTGGCCGGGAGCGCAGACCATGTTGACGTCATCAACGTCTTCGAGCGCCTTCAGGCCGGTACGCGTGCCGGGTCCGTTGTCGCTGCCGATGTACAAGGCCGCGGGAGAAGCAAGCTTCTTCGCGTCTTTGTCGCCGCCCTTGTTGGCGGCGTCGAGCGAACCAACGTTCAACACGTACGCACGAGCGCCGCCGTTGTTGAAGAAGCCATAGACCGAGTGCGCTAGGTACTCGCTGTTCTGGAAATCGCCAAAGTGCTTGGTGAACTGCGACCAGTTCGTACACAGAACGGGCTCATTGACGGGACCAACGCCACACTCACCAATGAAGGCGACGGTGCTGGTGCCCACCATCTCGAGGGGTTTGGTGCCGCGGTCGACTTCCTCGACATAGACACCAGGTGACAGATACGAAGTAGCCATGGCTCTCTCCTCGTTCGCGTTGCCCCAGGCCTGCATTGCGCCAGACGGGGCTGTTACGGGTCAGTGGCCGCGGACGGCCAGTTCAACTCAACTCAATTCACTCACTGGACTCAATTCACTCGCGTGACACTGTGTTCACCGAAACAGGGGCTGACGTCAACGGTTGACGGCAAAATCGCGCCCAATAACACGGCGAACCTCAGTAGACCTGCGATCCGACTCGATGCGAAACCGTACGTAGTAGAACAAC
>CALENB010000177.1 GCA_937910235.1 uncultured Myxococcales bacterium
AGGGCATCGCCACCTAGGGCATCGCCACCTAGGGCATCGTCACCGAAACTGGTTTTCCGGAGTCCACCGCCACCACCACCGCCACCAAATGTCACGGTCGCGCCACCCATCGGCGCGCCGAAGCTCTCAAACTCGTCGTCGCCGGTCGCGCCCGCGCTCGTCGCCGCTGGGGGCGCGCCGCTTGCGGACACAGTTGAATTACCGTTGGGCGTAAAGCTGTGAAGGCATAGAGGACATTCCGCCTCGCGTCCGGCCGCTGGGCCAGGAAAGACGGCGCCGCAGTTAGGGCACCTGATGTTCAAATGCGCGCCTCTCTCGCTTGGGGGGAACCCGCGCCCATGCCCACAAAGGCGGGTTGGGCGAAGATTGATGAACGCTACCTTGCGTACCTTGGAGGGTCAATGTTACCCGACAAGTCGCGCAGGCACACTTTCACACGCCAACAAGACCCATGAAACGAGCGCTCACTATCGGCGTTGCCGGCCACGTTGACCACGGCAAGACCACGCTGGTGCGGCACCTGACCGGCGTCGACACCGACCGGCTTGGCGAGGAGAAGCGCCGCGGTATCAGCATCGAGCTGGGGTTCGCGCCGCTGATGCTGCCCGCGCTCGACTCGGTGGTGGCGGCTGCCGACGCGCTTGAGGTTGGGCTGGTTGATATGCCGGGTCACGAGCGCTTCGTGCGCCGGATGATCTCGGGTGCGGCAGGGATCGACGCCGTTTTGCTCGTGGTCGCAGCGGATGAAGGGGTGATGCCCCAGGGCCGCGAGCACTTGGCGATCTGCGAGCTGCTCGGAGTCCGCCAGGGCGCCGTCATTCTCACCAAGGTCGACTTAGCCGACGAGATGTTGCTCGAGCTCGTCACCGAGGACGTGGCCGATCTGTTGGCGGGGAGCGTGCTGGCGGGGGCGCCCGTGCTGCAGTTCTCTGCGATGGACGCCGCGCGCTGGTTGCCCCGCCTAAAAGAACAGTTGGCGACGCTGGCCGGCGGCTGGCTCGCGAGTCGCGCCAGTCAGCGTGATCGCCGCGCACGCATGGGGTTTCGGCTACCGGTGGATCGCAGCTTTGTGTTGCCGGGACGCGGCACGATCGTCACCGGCACCGCCGCGACGGGCCGCGTGTCGATCGGCGACAGCTTGTGTGTGCACCCAGGCGGTCGAAGCTTTCGGGTACGGGGATTGGAGCGCCACGGCGAAGCGGCCGAGTCGTTCGCCGCGCCTGGGCGGATCGCGCTGGACTTGGCGGCCGCGGCGACGGAGGACGTGCCCGTCGGGTCGGTGCTCGCGACCGAGGGCGCGCTGCTGGAGACGCTGCGTGTCGACGCTTGGTTGCGGGCGCTGCCTCACCTGATCCGGCCGCTGAAAGCGCGCCAGCGGGTCACCGTTCACATTGGAACGACGCACGTCGACGCCGCTGTGACGCAGCTGACTGGCGAACCGCTCCCGCCGGGCGAGGCCGGGTTTGTGCAGCTGCACCTCGACCGATCGCTCGCGATCGCGGGCGGCGAGTGTTTCATCGTGCGCAGCTCAGCCGCCGATCCGCGTTTTGGTCAGACGATCGCCGGTGGGCACGTGCTGCACCCAGCGCCAGCGCGCCACAAGCTCGCCGATCCGGGCGTCGCTGAGGCCCTCGGGCAGCTGCTTGACGGCGAGGACGACGCACGCGTTGCCGCAATGGTGGCGCTCGCTCGGGGACGCGGCGTCGATGAAGGCGAGCTGGCGCAGCACCTCGATCTTCCGGCCGACGCCATCACGCGATCCCTGAAGTCGGGGCTCTCTCGCGGCCGGATTCGCCGTTTTGGCCGCCCGCCGCGCTACCTCGCGCCGTCGGCGGTTGAGGAGCTGGAGGCGCGCGCGCTGGCCGCTGTGGATGCGGCGCACGCCCGCGCTCCGGAGCGCGCCGGGGTCGACGACGCCGAGCTCACGCGCCAGATCGGCGCGTGGATGAACGGCGACATGGTCGGCGCGGTCGTCGCGGCCCTGGTGCGTCGGGAGGCGCTTGTGCGGGTTGGTGGCGTCATCGCACGGCCTGATTTCACGCCCACCTTGGTCTCCGCACGGCCGGAGGTGCACGCCGCCCTCCTCGCCGAGCTGGCCGAGGGCGGCCTAGCCTTGCCGATTGGAAACGCGCTCGTGAGCGCCGTCGCGGAGCGCTGCGCGGCCGGCGCCGCCGAGATCGAGCTCGCGTGCAGAGAGGCCGTCGCCGCCGGTCGGCTCGTGCAGCTCCGGGCCGGTTATCTGATGCCGACAGACCGGGCCCACGCCGCTATTCGCTCGATCTTTGAGGCGTTCGCAGCGCAGGACACCTTCACAACCAGCGAGCTGAAGCAGGTGCTGGGCCTCACCCGCAAGCATCTCATCCCGTTCGCTGAGTTTCTGGATGCCAAACGCCTCACCGTGCGTGCACCCGACGGCGATCGGCGTTTCCGCAGCGCGGCGCTGCAGCGTTTTCGGGAAGGCGACGCGCCGTGGCGCTGACGATTGGCTACAGCGCGCGCGGGTCTACTTGGCGCCAGCCTGCTTTTTGCCCGGTTTTGCTGAATCCGCGCTGAGTTCGGCTGCCGCTGCCGCCGCTGTCTCCTGCGTCTTGGGCGCCTCGCCCAGCGGCACCGGCGTCCACGCCGCCCACCGGCCGTCCTGGCGCATCCGCAAACGCATCGGCTCAAATCCACGATGTTGCAGCTGACGCACAAAGCGCGCGAGCAGCGTCTCGAAGTCCGGCGCTTCGCGGATGATGAACTGGATCAGGAAGTGGAAGGGGTCCGAGCACTGCGTCGCCGCGAATAATCTCTTGCGGCGACGCTCCTCCTTCTGGAAAACCGTGACCTGAAAGACGACATCGCGACTGAGCTTGGACGCTTCGAGCTGAAACCTGCTGTGCTCAGTGATCACGGAGTCCTCGATTCGCGCGCTTGTTGACCGCTCGCGTGTAAAGTGCGCCGCGATTGTTCGACTGGCCGGAGGGCGTGTCAAGGGTAGACGACGACACCGACATTTGCGCATGAATCGTTCATTGACAGCCTCTCGGCGCGTCCCTAGACTCCGCGCCCCACCCGACCCTCGGCATCCGCGATGCCGACCTGGAGCGGGCGAGAACCCCGCGGACCCTGGCTCGTATCGCCAGGAGGAGAACTTACCATGGCCGTCCCAAAGCGACGCATGTCCCGCTCACGCACGCACAAGCGTCGGGCAAATCACGACAAGCTCAGCCCCGTCTTCTTGTCGAGCTGCGCCAACTGCGACGCGCCTGTGCGGTCGCACCACGTCTGCCGTGAGTGCGGAACGTACCGTGGGCGCGAGGTCATCGCGCCGCGCACCGTCGACGAGACGCTCGAAACTGAAGCGTAGGCACCTGCGCGCACGCCTTGCCGCCGCGGTTTTTCCAAGTTAACCGCGGCGGCTCGTTGCGTTTTTGCGCGCGCACTAGCTCCGAGAGGTTCGCCATGCGCATCGCGATCGCATCCGATCATGCCGCCGTCGCCCTTCGCCATGAACTCGCCGACGGACTTCGCGGCGCCGGCCACGAGATCGTCGATCTCGGCTGCCAAGCTGGCGAGCGTGTGGATTATCCAGACTATGCGGCGCGGGTCTGCGCGGCGGTGTGTGCCGGAGACGCAGATCGAGGCGTGTTGGTGTGCGGCACTGGCATCGGTATGAGCGTCGCCGCCAACAAGGTCGCAGGGATCCGCGCGGCGCTCGTTCACGACGTGACGACGGCGTCGTTGGCGGCTGCCCACAACAACGCCAACGTGCTCTGCCTCGGTGGGCGCGTGTTGGGCCCCCTCGTCGCCGCAGCGTGTCTCGATGCGTGGCTGACGACGCCATTCGAGCCGCGTCATCAGCCCCGGCTCGACAAGATCTCGGCCCTCGAACAGGGGGCCTGAATGCGCTGCCCGGCGTGCGACTCTCTAGGCTCCCACGTCGTGGACTCGCGTGGCACGCCGAGTGAAGACGCGATTCGGCGTCGCCGTGAGTGCGACGCGTGTGAGCACCGGTTCACGACCTACGAGCGTGTCGATCGGCCGCAGGTCTTTGTGATCAAGAAGAACGGCGAACGCGAGCTGTTTGAGCGGCACAAGTTCCTCGCGGGTATCCACGTGGCGTTGCACCGGCGCCCGGTGCCTGCGGGCACGATCGACGACTTCGTGCGAGCCGTGGAGACCCAGATCGGTGAACGCAGCACGCGTGAGGTGAAGTCACACGAGCTCGGCGCGATGATCATGGACTACCTGCGCGGCGTCGACGACATCGCCTTCGTGCGCTTCGCGAGCGTCTACCGGGAGTTTAAGGACATCGGCGCGCTGCTGCGTGAGGTTGCCTCGCTTGTGGAGGAAGGCAAGACGCGATGAGTTCGCACGACACCATGGGATTGCAGGACGGGCCGGGTTCGCAGGACCCGCCGGGTTCGCAGGACAGGCCGGGTTCGCAGGACAGGCCGGGTTCGCAG
>CALENB010000178.1 GCA_937910235.1 uncultured Myxococcales bacterium
CTCGACGGCAGGATGCGCCGAAGCAACCGCTCGACGTTGTGCCACTCGGCGTGCATCGCGGCTTCGTCGAGAAAGATCCGCCGCCACGAGCGATCGATGAGGTAGCAGCCCACCGCACCGACGACGTTGCTGACCCCGGTGAACACGAGGGCGGCGTTGGTCGTGAGCGGATCGAGCTCCCCGGTGAGCAGCGCCGGCAGCACGAGCGCGTTCATCGGTACGCAGACGGCCACGGCATAGAGAAACCGGACACGCACGACCAGGTACATAAACAGCATCGCGATCACGAACCCGATCGCGCCATAGCCGTCCGGAGCGAGGCCCAGCGCCGGCATCGTGAGGCTGCCGATGACGCCCAAGGCGAGAAATGCGAGCGGCACGAGCAAGACGGTGACCTCTTCGCGATACCGCTCGATGAACGGCTGCCAGCGATCGAGGGTGGTGAAGGCGTACATGAGCCCGCAGATCGGCAGCACGACGCCGTAGCGGATGGCCAGCACCGGGCGCCAGACTTCGGGTGACAAACTCAGAAACTCGACCGGCCCGATGAGCCCGAGCACACCGATGGCGATGAGCGTACCGAGCTGGAGGTAGCGGCGATTAGCCTGATAGATCCAACGCCGATAGCGACGCTCAAGCGCTTCGTCGACGAAACGCAGCGAGATTGGGTTCACTGCCGTGATGGCGCTGGCGTCTGGGTGGATCATGCTGGGCCGACTGTACCCTAGCTCCGCGGCGCACACAGCAGGCGCGCACGACCCGCACACAGCGGGGCCTATCCTGGTGCTGCCGGCTTCGCGGCCGGTTGAGGGACGAATCACCGCTGCGCGCTTGCGCATTGCGGCGCTTGGCGCGGAAACTAGGCCACCACCGGCCAACCCAGGAGCGCCGCCGTGAGCGAGCGACAACGACATTTCTCCATGTTTCGCGACTTCTCGTTGGCTGACGTGCTGACCTTGGGCAACGCGGCGAGCGGCACGGGGTCGATCTTCCTGTGTCTGCAATTTCTGGCAGAAGGCCAGCGGGGCTGGCTGTGGCTGGCGTTCGCGCTCCTACCCCTAGCGTTTGTGCTGGACGCGCTCGACGGCTGGGTGGCGCGGAAGCTGCGGCGTGGGTCGCCGTACGGCGCTGACCTCGACTCGCTCGCCGACATCGTCTCATTCGGCGTCGCACCGGCCGTGCTGGCGTACACCGTTGGCGCCCGAGGGGCCTGGGATGTCGCCATCCTCATCACCTTCGTGTGCTGCGGTATCAGCCGGTTGGCGCGGTTCAACGTCACAGCGGACGCGCTGACGGACGAGGCCACCGGCAAGGTGAAGTACTTCGAGGGGACCCCCATCCCCACCTCATTGGTGCTGGTGGCGGTGCTCGCGGCCGCCTTTCATCAGGACGCGGTGCACGCGGAGCTCTGGGGCGGCCGGATCCTGATCGGGCCAGGGCATTGGCACCCCATCACGGGGCTGTACCTGCTGAGCGGGATGGCGATGGTCTCATCGACCTTGCGCATCCCCAAACCCTGATTATCCGGACCGCAGCGCCCCGCGCGCTCAGTTCGCCTGCCACTCCGACAGCCACGCCCAAGACAAGCCGAGGCGCCAATCGGCCTGCCACGCCTCGACGCCCGCGTGCCGCACACGGAGCAGCTCGCCGGCGCCAAACGCGCTCAGACGACCGCGTAGCTGCCACCACAGCCCCGTTCGCAGCCACGTCTCCACGCGATTGACGCCGCTCGGATCGAGCCACCGCAAATCGAACTCCAAACTGCCGTCCAGACCGATTTTGGGCAGGAGCGACACCCGTTGCGCGTGCGCGGTGACGGCGATGAGCGCGGTGTTGCCGGTCAGGTCACCGACCTGCGTCCAACGCCAGCCACCGCCAGCGCGCACCTCAATGCGAGGCGTGGGTTGCAGCGCCAGACCGAACGCCACATCAACATCCAGCAGGCGGTCGCGCCAAATCGGCGGGACGTCAAGCTCAGTGCGCAGCCGGGCGAAGACGAGCGGCACCGGGAACGCGGGGTGATTCACGACCGTGTCACGCAACCAGCGCAGGCCCCAGGACGTCTCAAACCGCAGCTCGTCAGAGGTGACCAGGGAGGTCGCGGCGCGGTCCGCGGTCTCTGGCGACGTGGTGCTGTCGTAGTCGAGAAACAGGCGTGACCGCCAGCCGAGCAGGCGATTGCGCAACCACGCGCCGGTGTCGAGCCGAACACCAAGGTAGCGCGCGTTCAGGTCGTTGAGACGCGGATCTCGGAGCTGATTGGTGCCCACGCTGGCGTTTCCCGCCGCGTTGACGTCGAGCGACGCGTACAGGCGCCATCGCACGCCTGCGCGCAGGTCCGGCGCCAGGCGTGGGCCGGCGGGCAGGCGTCGACCGGTCCCGATGTAGCGCTCAACGAGATCGCGCAAGGTGTGACGCCCCGATGCCCCGATGACGGCGTAGTCCTCGACCGCCGGCACCACGTCATTGGCACCCATGGCGACGAACTCGGGCATCGCGACGCGGTACGTCAGCCTGGCGTCGATCAGCCAGCCCTGCACGACCAGACTGCCCCTCCGCTCCTCCAGACCCAGAAAATAGAGCTTTGAGGGCACCTTCTTGGCCTGATCGAAGCGGGTCGCGAGCTGCTGGCCCGTGAGGTGTGCGACCACGGCGCGATTGGGCGACGCAAAGATCTTGCCCAGGTCGGCGCGGCTCACGCCGTTCGGCCAGGGACCGCTGCGGCGGAGCGCGCCGCCGTGCACGATGGCGACGTCTGCCCGCGCCGCCTTGCGCAGCACTGCAAGGGTCAAGCGGCGCAGCGCGACCACCGTGATGGGCACATTCGGCGCCGGCAGCAACAGCGGTCGGCCCCAGGCCGCGCAAAACCGGCCTCGCAGCGCGGTCAGCTGAGCGTCGGCGGCTGGGTCGCGCGCGGTCTCAAGTGACACGACATGGCCAGAGACCTCCACCCGAAGCGTCGGTGGCCCCGTGGCGGCGTCAGTCACGGCCAGCGCCACACGGCTCAAGCCCCGCTCCGCGACGCCAACGATGTGCACCGCGGTCGCCCCGCTGCCGACGCGCACGACGCGCTCACTCGCTGGCCGCGCGCCCAGACCGTCGGTGATGATCACCTGCACCTCGCCACGCAGGGCCTCCGCGAGGTTGACGAGGTCGCGGAGCGGACGCCCCCGCCAGCCGCGATGCACCAGCGCGACGATGACCTTCGCGCCACGCGCGCGCAGCTGACGCGCCCGTTTCTTGGCGACGGCGACCGGGGCGGCGAACCGCAGGCCAGCGAGGAAGGCCGGCTCCACGTGCACAGCGAGATCGTCCGTCGTCAGGGAGAGCACCCCGATCGAGATGTCGCGCACGCGCAGCAACGCTGCCTCGTCGGAGCGCACGGCGTCGCACAGTTCGCGCCGTTTCTTGTCACATCGCACATCGTCGGCCACCACCGGTAGCTGCGCGTCGCGCAGCGCCTTGAGCCACGCGCGCCGTGCGGCCGGACGTTGACCGAATTCCCCGGCGCCAAGCCCGATCAGCGCGGGTCGCAGCAGCCGCAGGAGGGCAGCCCACGTCTCGGGTTCGCGCTTGAGCGTGTACTGCCCATCCGCGCCGTGACCGAGCACATCGCCGAAGATCAGCGTCGTGTCTGCCGGCGCACGGGCGAGCTGAACCAACCGCGCGAAATCCGCCGCGACCGGCGCGTCGCCGCGACAGTCACCGAGTCCGAGGTGGCCATGGCGCGCGCCGATCACCTGCAGCGTGAGCTTGTGCACAACCGGCGTCGCGCACGCCTCCGCTGTAGGCGTCGACGCTGGAATCTGGCGCGGCGTCGCCGCATCGGCGGCCCGGCTCGCGGACACAGCGCCGCTCACGAGCGCGACAACCAGCGCGCTAGCCAGGGCGACCGTTGGCGACGATGTAACGACTCTCCGAAGACGAACACGCGACGCCATCCACCATCCGCCCGGCGCAAAACGCGCGCGAGACGCCCCCTCCGGTTGGAGAGGACGCCTCTGCGCGCCAGTGATTGCCCTTTGCGAGTCCGCTGTCACGCCTTAGCGTTTCTTCTTCAGCGGTCGGCGTTTCGGATCGGGCTCCGGTCGACGGGCCTTGCGATCCGCAGGCCGCGGCTCAATGACTGGCTTCGGCGGCGCGTGCTGGATGCGCTCGTGGTCGACATCCCGGGTCTTCCGCTCAGCTTTCACCTTGTCGCTGGGCTTGTAGCGGCGCCGATCGACGTCGGCCTTCGCGCTCGGCCGCTTGGGGACACGCTTGTCCAACCGACTCTTCGCCTTCGGGTCCGTCGGGCGAGGATCCGCCTTCGGCACCACTTTGCGTGTCGGCTCGGTGCGCACCCCTCGCCGTGCGCCAGCGCTGGCGAGCGCCGGCATACCGAGCAGTGCAGCCAGTATCAGCATCAACAAGGTACGTGAAGTCTTCATAGCCCCTCCTCCCGGCGGCATCGTCATTGACAGATAACCGCCGCTCGCTGCAGATGCACTCATCGGTCGTGCTACCCACCAAGCCGCACCACAGGCCATCCTGCGCGTGACCGTCGGCCCTTTGCCGTCGGTGCTGGGCTCCTCACCCCGCACCTCCATGTTAGGCCGCAAGGGAGCGCTCGCCACGCTGTGTTCGGGGCCTCGCGTGCGCGCTCAAGCGGGACTCAACGGGCGCTGCGGCCACCGCGACGGCGCCCGCACACCTCAACCTAGCCGCGCGGCGTCGGCGCGCGTTCCTGAGAGATCCGCGATTCGTCGCGCGCCAGGACGCTGAGGCGGAGCGCGATCGCCCGCAGTTTGCCGAGCAGCTCGCCAGCGCGCCCCGGGACATCAACGGGTTCAGCGGTGAGCGACTCCCGTGCGAGGATCGCGTCAAGGCCACCCGCTCGCCCTGACCGTGCGTTGCAGTACGCCGCCTTCAACGCGACCGCTGCGGTGTCGGTGCTGACACTGCGGGGGGCAGCGACGCGCGGAGCGCTCTTGAACGTGGCAAACGTCCACGCCGCGAGCACGTCGGTCGGCTGCAGGAAGTGCAGAAATTGCCGATGCGCCTCCGCCTCCGTCACGAAGCCATCGAGAAGATGGTCGGCCAGGCCCAGGCGGCTGAGAAAGGCGGCGGTGGGGCGCCCGAGGCTTGGCTGCACAAACGCCGTGAACGTCTCGCCGGTACCCACACGCACGGCAGACCACTGAAACACCTCGGGCAGATTTCGATGCGCCCGCAGCTGCAGCTCGGCGGTCTCACCGTGCAGGATGACGAGGTCGTCAACGTGGTCTCGGACAGCGTTGGGGATCGCGCGAGAAGGCCGGATCTCGGCGCGTCGGTGGCGCGGCACAATATCCCGAGAGGCGTGCTGCGCGACTTGGTCGGTGTTCATGCGCTCGAACACGTCAAGCAGGGCATCGAGCCCCACGAGCCCAGGTTCCAGGCCTTGCAGCGCCTCCACGGTGGCCTCCAGCGTCGACAGACAGGTGTCGCTGGGCTCGCGCCGCACCAGATAACGGCTCTTGCGTTTGGGCGAGATGGCGAAGTGCGGCAACGCCTGCATCCACGGGTTCTCTTGGTAGAGCCGGCGGGCGTGGGCCCACGTGCCGTCGAGCAGCAGCAGATGGGCTGGCCGCTCGTCCACCTCCAGCCCGGCGAGATCACGCGCGTCGGGGTGCGGATAGAGCAGGCCCGTATGTGGCGGGAGGGTCAGCGGGCAGCGCAGATTCTTGCCGACGCTGGGCGGCACACGCTCCACGCGCGCGTGTTGCAGCGCGGCCTGCAGCATGCGGACTGAGCCGAACGGGTGAAAACGCTCGCGCGGGTGCTGCAAGACGATGACGCCAGTGCGGTTGGCCACGCTCGGGATCATGGCGCACAAACACAGCGAAACCGGCCGAAAACAGGCGTGGCAGTTGTCTCGCATCGGTCTCCCATCGCTGCGCAGGGCGGTCTGCGCCGGCGCAGTGTGGCACAGACGGTGGCAGCGGGCGTGGACAACCGGGCGCCGTGTCGCCGGTCCCTGGCGTCGCGGTTGAGATTCGGCCACGGTAGCGACGGAGGCGCGGACGGAGGCGACGATGACAGAGACGCCAAAGATGCAGGTGAATCCCCCAACAGGCGAGGTGCTGTGGCGCGACCGGCGTTTTGAGCTGCGTGTAGTGACCCTGCCCCTGCGCGATGGCCAGACGGAGCGGCGCGGGCTGATGGTGCATCCGGGCGCGGTGGTGATCTTGCCGGTGCGCGACGACGGCAGCGTGGTGCTCATTCGCAATCACCGCTGGACGCTGGGCCGCGCGGTGCTGGAGCTGCCCGCGGGGGGGCTCGATCCCGGGGAGGCGCCAGCGGTCGCGGCGGCGCGGGAGCTGGAGGAAGAGACGGGGTATCGCGCAGCGCACATCGCGCCGATGGGACGCTTTTTTGCGGCACCGGGCAACTCAACCGAGGTGATGTACGGCTTTCTGGCGACCGGGCTGACGCAGGTGGGTCAGCGCTTGGAGGCCGATGAGCGCATTGAGGTCGTGACGCTGTCCAAGACAGAGGTGCGCCGTCGGCTGGTAGCTGGGGAGCTGGAGAACGGCCCGACGATGGCGCTGCTGGGCCGCTGGCTGCTCTCGGATCCGGGATGACGGAAGCCTCAGCGACCCAAACGTCGCGATGTCAGCGTGTGCTGCGCTGGACCTTTTGTCGGCGCGGTGGGCTCACCCCGCAAACAAGCGCACCTGCGAGCTCACCACGCCCATCATCTCGCGCAATGGCGCTAGGTCCGTGTGCCGAAACCCGACAAAACCGTCGGATAGCAGCGTCTGCTTCCAGTCGCGGCGCATCGCACCAATCGGCAGCAGCTCATCGGCGACCATGTGCTGGCCGAAGCGATGCCGCACCGCCTCCATCCCTTCAATACGCTGGATCCGCCCCTGTCCCTGCGCGCGCTTGAACACCAGGCCGACGTGATAGCGCCGCGACGCGGTCGCCTCGAACGACTCCCAGCACACAGCCCTGGCCCACTCTCGATAGATGTCGAAGTCGTTGCTCCAGTTCATCATGTCGACGAAGTGCCCGCCACCATTGCGACAGCCGATCTCGCCCAACACGACCTCGCCGTCGGGCTTGCGATACCACTCCATGTGCGTAAACCCGGTGCCCATGCCGAGCGCCTTCATCACGCCGCGGCCGAGCTCAATGCCGTCGCGCAGCTTGCGATCTGGGTCGTAGAGATCGCGATAGACGAGCTGCGCCGGGCTAATCCACTGCTCGCTCCGAAAGGCCAGGGGTCGGGGAAAGTACTGCCCGACGCTCTCGAACACAGGCTCGCCGTTGATGCAGACGGTGTCGTACGTGAACTCGTCGCCCTCGATGAACTCCTCGACGCTGACCTCGGTGACGTGCCGGATCAACGGCAGCGTCCGCTCGAGATCAGCCACGCTGTCGCACCGGTACGTGTCAGCCGAGCCAGCGCCCGCGATTGGCTTGATAATCAGGGGTAATCCGACGACCTCGGCGGCCTCTCGGACCTCCGCTTCCGTCTTGGCGCGCTCGCTGCGCGGCACCCGCAGTCCGGCAGCTTTCACACGATCCTTCATCAGCTGCTTGTCGCGGAAGCCGAGCACCGTGTCGCGCGACATGCCGCCCAGCCCCAACAAGTCGCGAACACGGGCCGCGAGCAGCACCAACGGCTCCCAGTTGCTCTCGACACGGTCGATACCAAGGTCGCCAACCGCGCGCGCGATGGTGAGGGCGGCTTGCGCCTCATCGAACAAGTTGGGCACGCGCAGGTAGGCGGACAAGGCGCTCTCGACCCGCGGTGGCAGGCTCCCGCGCGGACCGTCACCGACGCCGATGACGCTCGCGCCGACCTGCGCCAGACCTCGGGTGAAGTCGCACTGCTCGGGCGGATAGGCGGGGGAGATGAAGACGACCTTCATGGTGACAACTCCGGAAACAGGGGCGAGACGGGGAGCTCGCGGCGATGCGGGGCGAAGCGCGGGTCAGCCAGCGTGAACACGAATCGTGTCGCCAGCGAAGGCGAGCAGCCGACGCAGCTCGTCGTAGTCAGGATGCCGCGCGCGCAACCACGCGTTGGCCATGTAGCCCGCCGCCACGGGCTGCGTCGGGGTGCCGGCGGGCGGGAGATGGAAGTCCATGAGCGCAGGCCCGAGGGTTTGCCGCACCGCGTCGAGCCCGCTGTAGCCTTGAATTCGGCCGTCTCGCTCGGGTCGCAGGTTGACGATACCGGCCGCAAACTCGCGTGAGGGCGGCCGGCTGACCTTGCCCAGCACGATACCGTTCGCCCACTCGCGGTACAGGTCGAGGCCGTTGGCGGCGCAGTAGAGATCCCACTGGCCGACGCCGGGCGGCCGGGCGCCAATCTCGGAGAACCGAAGCCCTTTCGGCCCGAAAAACCACTCCATGTGGGTCGCGGAGCTGCCGAGCCCAAGCGCCTTGACGACCTTGCGGCCCATGATCTTGAGCTCGTTGTACGTCGGCGCATCGACGCGGTTGGTGGCGACGATGGTGGGCGACACCGAGCGCTGGCGCATGGCTGGCAGCACGTTTGGGTAGTAGTGCGACACGAACTCGTAGGCGACGTCACCGCCGACCGTGAGGGTGTCGTAGAACCCCTCGTGGCCTTCGACGAACTCCTCGACCGCGACGCTGTTGCCACGCTCCAGCCCGCATTCACGCAGCCCCGCGGCCAGCTCCGCGTCGCTGTTGACCCGCACCGTGCCCGACGCCCCCGCCCCGTCGCGCGGCTTGAGGATAACCGGATACCCCACCTCAGCGATGAACGCGCGGACCTCAGCTTCGGTGTCCGCCGCGGTCGACGCTGCGCAGGGGATGCCGTGTTTACGCAAGAACGCCTTCTGCTGGGGCTTATCGCGGCACAGGATCGCTTGCGCCACCGTCAGCCCCGGCATGCCGGTCTTCTCGCGCACCCGCGCGACCGGGAGCATGTGCGCTTCCACCGTCGCCTCGAGGCGATCGGTCCAGCCGCGCCGCTGCACCTTCTGAACGGCGCGCAACAGCGCACCCTCGTCGCACACCGAGCTCACCTGCTCGTACTGATCGAGCCAGCCGCGCAGCTCGTCGTCGAGCCACGCCAGCGGTCGCTCGCCGATGCCGGTGACAAAGGCGCCGGCCTCGCGCAAACCGCGGGCGAATTGGCGCTGATAGGTTGGAAAAGCGGGCTCGACCAGAATGACATGCATGGGGGCGCTCCACGTCGGCTCGGACACGGCGGGGTTTCAGGGGCAACTCGAACGAGCTCCCGGGCTAGACTGCTCTGGCTAGCCACTGCGTGGACGGAAGTGTGTCATCTCACACAGCCGAGATTGACGCTTCACCGACCCATCGGCAAGCTCCATGCGCTGCCCGCTTCCCCCCGGACTTGGCGGCATCCCCGGCATTCCCGTGCCGACGAGCCACGCGTTGACCCACACCGGCACCATCGTTCTCTGCGGCCCCCAGCGACTCCGCCCGACTGTTGGCGCGATTGTGCGTGATTTGGGTGTCAAAGGCCCCATTGGCTTGATCACGGCAGGCTGGCAGGAGCGCGAGACCGAAGACGAGGAGCTGCGCGGCCATCTCGGTCTACCCGCGGTGAATCTGCGCCTCTACGGTCGGTGGGAGGAAGTGTTTCACAATGACCCCGAAGTGTTCGAGATGCACCGGCGACGGCAGGATCACGTCCGGCAGCTCCAGCACCTGCACCGCCGACGTTTGAGACGCGCGATGTCGGCCTGCCGCGACATGCTCCAGAGCGAGGCGGAGCCGTGGCTGATCGAACCCGAGCGAGCCGACGCGATCGCCGCGTTGACCACCATCGACGACCACCATCTGGCGCGGGTCAAGGCGCTGCACCTGCGCTTTGAGGCCGAGTTCAAGCCTGCGGAGCGCCCTTCGATCGCCGCGCAGCGGGCGGAGATCGCCGAGGTCCTGCAAGACGTGGACGTCGTCGCGATCGCTGGCGGTCACGTCGCGGTGCTGCTCAACCGACTGCGGCTGTTGGCCCTGCGTCCGCTGCTGGCGACACGCACGGTGGTCGCTTGGTCTGCTGGCGCCATGGCGATGACAGACCGCGTCCTGCTGTTCCATGACAGCCCGCCCCAGGGCGCCGGCGACGCCGAGATGCTCGACCACGGGCTCGGTCTCGCGCCGGCCGTCGTGGTGCTGCCGCACGCGCACCGACGCCTGCGGCTCGACGATCGCGGCCGCGTCGGGCTGATGGCGCGGCGTGTGCGGCCGGCCCAATGTCTCGCGCTGGCGGACGGCAGCTACGTGATCGCGGAGCAGGGTCGCATCACCGCAGGCAGCGAGGGCGTGCGCGCGTTCGCGGACGACGGCGCGCTGGTCGCCCTCCCCGCAGGAGCCTTCCAATGACCCCGCGGCGGCTCGCGATCGATGCGCTACGTGGTCACGCCGTTAACATGGGCGATGTGCATCACTTCATGCACAAGCGACAATTCCCGATCATCGAGGGGCGCAACGTCACCTTTGTGTGGCGTGGTCACGCCGACGCGGTGCAGCTGCGACACTTCATCTATGGGCTGCCAGCGGAGATCCCGTTTCATCACGTCGCGCACACCGACTTGTGGTATTGCGTCGTCGAAGTGCCCGAGATGTCGCGGATTGAGTACAAGCTCAACATCATGCGCGGTGGTGGACGCGAGTGGATTCGCGACCCGCTGAACCCCAACTTGGCGCACGACCCGTTCGGCGCGAACTCCGTATGCCAGGGCGCGGGCTATGAGACCCCAACGTGGATCGAGCCTGATCCCGAAGCCCGCCGCGGTACGTTGGAAGACCACATCATCTACGAGACGCAGTTCGGGGAGCCGCGCCGGATCACCATCTACACGCCGGCGCGGATGCGACCGACGCGGCGCTACCCTCTGCTGATCGTGCATGATGGCGGGGACTACCTGAACTTCGCCTCGGCGGGCGCCGTGCTCGACAACCTGATCCACGGCGACGAGGTGCTGCCCATGGTGGTGGCGTTCACGCATCCGGGCGACCGGCTCCGGGAGTACCCCGACGATCCACGCCACGTCGCGTTCATCGCTGAGACCCTGCTGCCCTGGCTCGAGGAGCGCTATCCGCTCTACGGCACGCCGGAGCGCCGCTGCTTGATGGGCGCGAGCTTTGGCGCGGTGGCGTCGTTGTCCATCGCTTGGCGTCACCCTGGCGTGTTCGGCTGCCTGCTGCTGCAGTCCGGCAGCTTCGCGTTCACTGAGATCGGCAACCACAGCCGAGGCCCAGCGTTCGACCCCGTGGTCGACTTTATGAACCGATTTCGCGCCGATCCCGGCCTGCCGAGCCAGCGCGTGTTTGTGAGCTGCGGCACCTATGAGACGCTGATCTTCGAGAACAGGTCGATCGTCCCGCTCTTCGAGCAGATCGGGATGACGGTGCGGTACCGCGAGGCGCGCGATGGCCACAACTGGGAGAATTGGCGCAACCGCATGCGCGAAGGGTTGTCTTGGTTGTACCCTGGCCACCTATGGATGACGTACGAGTAGGCCCGACGGGCCGAAGACCGATGGCGAGCTGCCATCGCAGGGAGTGGGCATGAGCGCCAAACTCAAGCAAAGAACCTCCCTGATCGGGCTGTCACTCGGCGCCGATCTCTGTTGGCCCGCGTGCTACGAGGCCATCTTGGAGCGGATGAATCTCTCGGTAGACATGGGCCACGAGACGGTTCGTTTCGCGACGGAGCGGGTCACCGTCGAACCGTTCGACCTGCAGCAGCCGGTCCGCTACGACATCGTGCTCGATCGCCTCACACACTGGTTCACGACGAGCCGGGAGTGGATCAAGAAGGCCGTGGTCATGGATGGGCTCTACGTCCTGAATAATCCGTGGTCGTTGCAGTCGATGGAGAAGCAGACGACCTACGCGGCGATGATGCGACTGGGGCTCGACGTGCCCAAAACGTGGATGATCCCGCCGCGGGAGCACGAAGCCAACCCCGACGTGCAGTCCACGCTCAACCGGTACGCCAAGCTCTTCGACATCGGCAGCGTCGCCGACAAGCTGGGCTACCCGCTCTACATGAAGCCCTACGATGGCGGCGCCTGGGTCGGTGTGACGCGGATCAAGGACCGAGAGGAGCTCCAGCACGCCTACAACAGCAGCGGCAAGCGTGTGATGCATCTGCAGGAGTCGATCGAGGATTTCGACGTGTTTGTGCGCGCCGTGGGCATCGGCCCGCAGGTGGAGATGATCCGCTATAACCCCGATAAACCGCTCCACGGGCGCTACGAGGTCGGGTTTTCCTTCCTCACGGGCGAGGAGTGGTCGCTGCTCACCGATCAGACGCTGACGATCAACGGATTTTTCGGCTGGGATTTTAACTCCTGCGAGAGCTTGCGTCGCGACGGCACCTTCTACCCCATCGATTTTGCCAACGCTTGCCCAGACTTCCAGGTGACGTCGCTGCACTACTACTTCCCGATCCTCGTCAAAAACATGCTGCGCTGGTCGCTGTTCTGCGCCGCCAGCCGCCATCGCATGCGACCGACGCTGGACTGGGAGCCCTATTTCGACGTGCAGCGCCGCGATCTGCCCTTCCGCGAGCGCTTGGCCGCCTACGCCGACATCACCCGCGAGCGCATGGAGACGGAGCGCTTCAAGGCGTTCTGCGAGACCCACCTGACCCATCTCGATGAGGTGGCGTGGGAGTTCTTCGGCGATCCGCTGGCCAAGGGGATCATCCGCGACAAGGTGAGCGCGATGTACCCGCAGCACGAGATCGAGCCCTTTACCGAGCATTTCTGGGGGCTCATTCAGTTCTGGCGGAAGACGGAGCGCGATCGCCTGAAGGCGCGCGATGAGGTGGCTGAATGAAGCTGCGAAGCGCTTGGTATAGCGACCGCGTCGCTCAGCAGGTCAACGTGGTGCGTTGGGGTACGGCGGGGCGCCCAGTGCTGCTCTTTCCGACGGCGGGTGGCGACGCTGAAGAATGCGAGCGCTTTCTGATGCTGCGGGTCTTGGCGCCGCTCATCGAGGCCGGCCGCATCAAGGTGTATTCGTGCGACAGCATCAGCGGCCGCGCCTGGATCGACGGCGACCGCGACGGCACGTGGAAAGCGCGCATGCAGAGCGCGTTCAACGAGTTCATTCGCTACGAGCTGGTGCCGGCCATCCGCACCGACTGCCACACGCCAGATATCGAGATTATCGCCGCTGGCGCGAGCATCGGCGCCTTCAACGCGTTGAGCACGCTGTGCCGCCAGCCGGACATCTTTCGCGCCGCGGTGTGCATGAGCGGCACCTACGACATGACGAGGTGGATGAGCGGTCACCACAGCTTTGATCACCACGTCAGCTCGCCGCTGCATTTCCTGTCTGGGCTGCCGGAAGACAGCGCGCAGCTGCGTCTTTTGCGCCAGCGATTCGTCATTTTGGCGACCGGCGAGGGTCGCTACGAGGCGCCTGGCGAGAGCTGGCAAGTCGCTGGCGCGTTGGGCGCGCGCGGGGTCCCGAATCGAGTCGATGCTTGGGGCGTGGACTGGCATCATGATTGGGTCACGTGGCGCGCGATGTTGCCGAAATACCTGGATGAGCTGACGCGCGACGGGTAGTCGCTTTGAACAGTCGAGAGGTGCCGCCATGAGCCACGTCGTCTTCGTTTCGCCGTTCTACTACGGCATGTCACCGCGGTTTGTCGCCGCCATCGCGAACGTGCCCGGGGTCCGCCTCTCGCTGGTCCGCCAGGGCGGGCTGGACGCGCTCGGCCCAGCGCTGCGGCAGCGAATCCAGGCCGATTATCGGGTCGACAACGCCTTTGATCCCGACCAACTCTGCCGCGCGGTCTCCTGGCTGAGCGAGAAGTTGGGCCCGGTGGATCGGCTCATCGGCACTTTTGAGCAGCTCCAGGTTCCGCTGGGCGACGTCCGCGACCGCCTGGGGATCGTCGGGATGGGCGGGGCCAGCGCGCGCAATTTTCGCGACAAAGATCGGATGAAAGAGGTGCTCGCCGCGGCGGGCCTGCCCGTCGCCAAGCACCGCCGGCTCGAGTCGGTGGCCGATGGGCTCGCGTTCGCCAAGACCACCGGCTACCCGCTCATCGTCAAGCCGCTCGCGGGCGCTGGCGCGGTCGCGACGCTGCGGGCCAACAACGAAGCCGAGCTCCGCAGCTACTTGGCGCAGATGCGTCCCTCGCCCACCAATCCGCTCCAGTGCGAAGAGTTCGTGGTGGGCATCGAGCGCAGTTTTGAGGTGGTGAGCATCGACGGTGTGCCCGTCTTTCACTCGCTGACCCGCTACGATCCGCCGCCGCTTCAGGTGCTAGAGAACCCGTGGATCCAGTGGACCGTGCTGCTGCCGCGCGAGGTGGAGCACCCGGCCTACGACGAGACCCGCCGGGTCGGGTTCGCCGCCATCAAGGCCCTCGGCATGGACACCGGCATCAGCCACATGGAGTGGTTCCGCCGCCGTGACGGCTCCATCGTCATCGGTGAGATCGCCGCTCGTCCCCCCGGCGCGCAGATCTTGTCGCTCATGAGCCTGGCGCACGACACCGATTTTCTGGCCCGCTGGGCGCAGCTGGTCGCGCGCGGCACCTTCGCCATGCCGCCGCGGAAGTACGCGGTCGGTGTCGCCTTCTTTCGAGGCCAGGGCCCGGGCGCTGGCGGGCGAGGCGGGCGTATCGCAGCGATCCATGGGGTCGAAGCGGCGCAGAGTAAAATCGGGCACCTGGTGGTGGAGGCGAAGCTGCCGCAGGTCGGCCAGTTTTCGTCCAGCAGCTACGAGGGTGAGGGTTTCGCCATCGTCCGCCATCAAGACACGGCGGTCGTCGAAGATGCGTTGCGGACGCTGGTCCGGACCGTGCGTATTGAGCTGAAGGCGTAGGCCGACTAGGCGAATCAGACGGGGTGTCGCGCCTGTTAGCCACGAAATCGCGCCATGCTACCGTGGGCGGCCATGCTCCAAGTTCACGTCCGACAGTTTGACGGCGTCACCCAGATCGCCGCCCTGCCCTTGGCTGCCGGGCTGATTGTGGCCACCGCGCGCGCGGATGACACCGTTGCCGCGGGTTGTGAACTACACCTGGAGATGACCCGCGAGCCCGTCACAGATGCAGCTGCTCGTTGTCGCGGCGCCGGCGTCGCGGCGTTTTCGCGCTACTGCTGGAACGAACGCTACAGCATGGCGGTCACGGCGCGCGTAAAGGCCGAGAATCCGGGCTGTCTCATCGTACTAGGCGGGCCATCCGTGCCACGATCGAACGCGGAGATCGGCGCCCTGTTCGCGGCGCACCCGTGGCTCGACGTGCTCGTCCTCGGTGAGGGCGAGGCTACGTTCACGGCGCTGCTGCGCGCGCTCTACACCCTCAAAGAGCCACCGCGACGGCCGGGGGTTGTGGCGAGGGCGCCTTCAGACAGGGCGCGAAAAAACATGGTACGAACGCTCACAATCAACGCGGTAGCTGGCCTCGTCGTGCGGGACAACCACTCCGGCAGGCTGCACCACGGCCCTCATCGCGCCCGCCTCAGCGACTTCAGCGCCACGGCGTCGCCCTACCTCGACGACACGTTTGACACGCTCTACGCCGACCGGCCCTTGCCCCACGCGGCGCTGTGCGAGACCAACCGGGGCTGCCCATTTGCCTGCACCTTCTGCGATTGGGGCCAAGCCACCCGCAGCAAGGTGCAAGAGCTACCGCTGGCCCGCATCTACGCGGAGCTGAACTGGATCGCCGATCGTAAGATTCCGTATCTCTATCTCGTTGTTCTACGCAGAGGTGGGCGAGGTGCTGGTGGCCGTGAACACGGGCGACGCCGCGACGTTGCGCGAGCTGGTGGTGTACCAAGCGCTCATCACGCCAAACCCTACAAAACAGGGCTTGAGGCGAGAACGTTCGACTACGACTGGCTCATGTTCGAGGTCAACCTACCGCTCATGACCGGTGAAGGCGCGCCCGAGAAGACGACGACGATTCAACATGTGCCGCTGGCCGCGCTCGCGCACGCGCCAGACCTCGGCACGTTTGTGGCGGGGCAGCTGCGCGCGCTGTATGCGAAGGCCGGTTATCGGGATACACGCTGGGCGTGACGGCTGGCGAGAGCGCGCCATGGTGTGCGGTTGCGGACGTGTGCTCGCCACGAGTCGACCATCTGAGGGGGTACACAGTGAGCGTCGACGTTCATCGCGAAGCAGCCCAAGCCGACCGTTGGCTGCGGCGATATGCTGCGTTGGTCGACGATCCCGAGGCCTTTGTCGCCGCGGCCCAAGCGCCGCTGCCGCGCGTCGTCTGGGCGAACCCGCTGCGGGCACCGGTGGCGCAAACCAACGCGAGTATACGGGCCCTGGTTCCCGACGCCGAGGCCGTCTCTTGGCGAGCCGATACGTGGCGGCTGCCGCCCGACGTCCGGCCCGGCGCATGGCTGGAGCACCTGCTCGGCGACGTGTGTGTGCAAGAGGAAGCGGCGCTGTGGGCCGGCGACTTGGTGGGCGCGCAGCCGGGCGACAAGGTCCTCGATCTGTGCGCCGCGCCGGGCGGCAAGACCGCGCAGATCGCTGTGGCGATGCAGGACTCGGGCACGTTGATCGCCAATGAGCGCAAACACGGCCGACTCAGCGCGCTGCGACGCACGCTGGATCGGCTCGGCGTGACGTGCGCGGCGGTGACGTGTGGCGACGGCGCGCGAATCCGCGGGATGGATGGCGTCTTCGACCGGGTCCTGGCGGACGTGCCGTGCACCTGTGAAGGCACAACCCGCAAATCCGGTGGGCGTCGCGACGACACCGTGGCGACGTACCGGGCCAGCATCATTCAGGTTCAGAAGGCGCTGCTGCGTGCCGCGTTGCGCATGGCCCGTCCTGGCGGAGTCGTGGTCTATTCGACGTGTACGTACGCACCAGAAGAGAATGAGGCGGTGCTGTCGGCGATCGCGCCCGAGCAAGCGACCATCGAGCCGCTCGAGCCGCCGCCCGGTCTGCGCGTAGCGCCCGGAATTCCGGCGTGGGAGGGGCAGATCTTTCGCCAAGACGTCGTCAACGCGGCGCGTCTGTGGCCCCACCACAACGACACCGGAGGGTTCTTCGTTGCACGCCTCAGACGCCTTTGAGCGCCTCGACCCTACGGACACGGCCCAGCTGGTCGCCTGGATGCAGACCCGCTACGGCATCGCGCCTGCGTGTGTCGCCGCGCACCAGTTCTGGCGGCGGCCGGCGGGTAAGGCGATCTGGATCGCAGCGGCGACGTTCGAGCCCCCGCCCCATCTCAGCTGCGAGGCGTTGGGGGTGATGGTGGCGCGCAAGATGCCGCCGGGCGGCAAGCTCACCAGCGTATTTTTGCAGCGCTTTGGGCAGTCGGCGACACGCAATGTGGTGCGGCTGCAGGGGGACCGTTTGGCCCGTTTTTTGCGACGCGAGGCTGTTTTTGTGGGCGAATCGCCGGAGGGCTACCAGATCGTCTTCGCCGGCGAACGGGTGCTGGGGGCGGGCTTCGTCACGAACGGGCAGCTGCGCAGTGAGTTACCGAAGGCTTGGGCGGTGACGTAGCCGGAACGCGCCCAACGGCATTCAGCAGCTGCGCAGACACGGCCGGGCTAGCTGTAGCTCAGCTCGACCAGCTGCTGCACGAGACCTCGGATGCGATCCGCGTTCGGCTTGCGCTGGCGCAGCTCCGTGGCGATGCCGCGTACCACCTTGGCCACGGCGCGGTCCGCGCCACCAAACGTTGCGTCTTTGTCGAGCTGCAGCGCCAGCGGTTCGGCCATCATCGCGTATTGCGTGTCACCGCCGAGCGTCGCCACGAGCAACGCGCCACCGGCCCACACACCCGCCGCCAAGTAGCCGTGAGCGCGAGCGTCCTTGCCTGCGGTACCCAGGGTCGCCGCGGCGACGAGCTCAGCGATGGTCATCGTCGCATGCAACGTAGCGTTCATCGCCGGCGCGCCGGGCTGACCGTTCGGAAGCGAGCCGCTGCGCAGGGCGGCTTGCACGAGGCGCTGCACTGCTGGGCGCAGGGCCGCGAAGCGCTCTCGCTCGGTAAACGTGGCGGCGTAGAGGCGCTTGGTGGCGCAGACATCGCCCAAGCCACGCGCGGACTGGAGCGCGCCCATGTGGAGCGCCGCGCGCAGCATGGCGCGATCCGAGGAGGACGCGGCGCCTGCGAAGCCGAAGCCGGCCTGCGCCGCTGGGCGGGAGCGCGCCGGCGCCGACCGCGCCAGCTCCGACAGGGTCTGACCGGTCGCGACCACGTCAGCTGGCTGCGCCGTCGCCTGCACGAGTCGACTAGCCATGGCGAACCAAGCGCCGCCGCCGCCCATGATGACGGGCTGGACGGCGACCGTCTTGGCCGACCGAAACGCCGCGTCGGTCAGGAGCACCGCTTCGCCGCTGTCGGTCAGCACGCCGTTCACCGCTGTCAGCGGGTTGGGGCCGGGCTGCGGAAAATCGACGGCGAAGGCCGATGTGGCAGGGGTCGCGACGGCGAAGGCGAGCAGCGCCCTCAACGCAAACGCGCGGCAGGACTGGTTGGCGCGAGGGCCGGGGATCGAGGTCTGGTCGTTGTGGGAATGCTGGCTCATGGGGTCCTCCGCCGCTGGGTCGTCGAATCAGTCGACGCATCCGCTGGGTGAAGAGTTCGACGCCTCGCTGGGCGTTTGGGTCTACGGCCATGACACATTTTTTTTGAGCCCGCGACGCACAACCCGCCGCTCAGCCAGCCAGTGGCCTGAGAAACGCCAGCGCAAGATCGGCGAAGGTCTGCGCATGGTCCTCGTGCACAAACAGACCGCCACGCTCAATCACCTCCAGGCGTGCGCCCGCAGCGAACTGCGTCAGCATCTCTCGGGCGCCGTCGAGGGGAAAAAACACCCGATCGCGCGCGCCCCAGATCAGCAGCACCGGCGCCCGAAGCTGGGCATGGGCGGCGGCGAGGTCGTCGACGTGGTGCCACTTAAAATTGCTCACAAACACCAGCTGGCCTGTAAAAGCAGCCTTTGAGGCGCCCAGCGGGGCGATCTGACGGTCGAAAAACGCACCTGCGGCGTAGCCCGGATCGGTGAAGCAGCCGCCAAACCCGAGCTTCGACGCGGCCACCGCGCGGGACCGAAAGCTCGCCCTGCACAGGGCCTGGGCGGCGGCGCTGCGCCCCACGGTGCGCATCAGACCGAGGCCGGGGAAACGCCTGCCTGGGATCTCGGTGTTGCCAGACACCAGCCCGAAGACGCGGTCGCCATGCGTCGCCGCCAGCGCTCGCGCGATGCCACCGCCGGAGTCGTGGGCCACCAGCCCGTAAGCTGTGAGGCCGAGCGCGTCGACGAGCAGCGCGAGCGTCGCGGCGTGCCCTGGCATGTGGATCTGCGTGTCGTCCGTCCAGCGCGTCTCTCCGCACCCCGGCAGGTCCACCACATGGCAGGCGAAGTCGCGTTGGAGGCGCGTGATCAGCGGGATCCAGGTCGCCGAGGTGAGCGGCCAGCCATGCACAAACAGCAGGTCCGGTCCGGCGCCGAACTTGCGGTACGCCAGCTCTGCGTGGCCGGCCTTGATCCACGCTTGGGCCGGCTGCTGAAAGGCGGCGGTGAGCGCTGCGTCCGAGGGTAGGTCCGGTTCCAGCGTCGAAGATCCAGCGGTCATCAGCTCACTCACAGCGTCTACCTCCGGCGCTGGGGTGGTGGCGCCAGGCCGCCGTGGTTCAACCCGACGCGCCAGTTGGGCTACACTCGGCTCGAAGTCTGCGATTGTCCACCACCGGCGAGCACAAGCAGATCGCTGAGTTCATCGCGACGATGGACGCGGCGATCGCGGCAGGGAGCGTCGCCGCGATCAAGGATTGGGACGCGATTATCGTCCAGGCGGTTGTTTTTCTGGTCTATGAGCTGGCGATGAACCATCCAGGCTTGATCCCGCCGGTCTGGCCGAAGTAGGGGCTTTTATTGACGTGGAGTCGACTGTCTCGCGCGGCAGACCATGGCCGCTCGCGAAGTGCCTGGCACCTATGATGGCGACGGCGTTAAAGTGTGAAGTGATACTACCTGACGCTCCTCGCTCTTGTCGGCGCGTTAGTCCCAACGAACGAGGTTTGGCATGACCGCGACGCAATCGCCGCCTGAACGCAACGTCGCGCTCGTCATTATTGGCGGCGGCGTCGCAGGCCTGGCCGTGGCGCGGGCCTTTGGCGAGGGTGCCCTGGTGATCGACGCCAACCCCGGCGCCTACAAGGTCGGTGAGTCGGTGATTCCGGAGCAATTTCACGATCCCCGTATGGCGGTCTGCATCGACGCGGTCCGCGAGCTACCGTCTTGGTCCGCTAAGCGTGGCACGCTGTTTTGCGATGGCGACGCGCGCGCGTTCTTCCCGCTGGCGCAACACGCTGACCGCTCGATGCATGTTTTTCGCCAAGAGTTGGAGCCGTTGCTCGCCGACCTCCTCGGCGTCAGCGTTTGCCAAGAGCGGTTGGTGTCAGTCGACCTGCCTCGGCGCAGCGTGACGACCGATGTGGGGGTGATCCGAGCCCGCCTGCCCATCGTCGACTGCTCCGGGCCAGCCATGGTGGTGGCGCAGGCCGCTGGGCTCATCGAGTCGCTTTGGCCAATCTGGGCGACCTGGGGCTATTGTGACGCAACGCCCGATGATACGGCGTTTTGGCGGGCGACGCGGGCTTCCGCGGCGTCAATGTCCGCGCTGGACGTGCCGTCGGGAGCGCTGCTCGCCGTCGACCCTGAACGGTGTCGTCCGACGGAGTTGACGACCCTCACGCGGCTGCACGACGGGGTTTGGAGTTGGCAGATCCCGCTGTGGCGACGCGCCATCCTGAGCGTTGGGCTCGTCAGCCGCCTGGGACCGGTGGACGACGCCACGCTGCGGGCCACCGTCGCAGCTGGGCTGCAGCCCTGCTGGTCGGCCACGTTGCGGGCGCCGGCGGACGCTGCCGCTGATGCCGCGAGGGTCGCTGCGGACACCCATCGTTTCGGCGCGCCCCTACCGGCGTCGACACGAAAGATCCATCGCCGCGCTGGTTTTGCGCGTCGTTCGCGGCTCGCGGCAGGCCCTGACTTCGTGCTCGTCGGTGACGCCTTCGCCTTCGCTGACCCGGTGTATTCTGTGGGCACCGGGCTCGCTGTCACCGCAGGTTTACAGTTGGGGGATCACTTGCGCGAGCGCGGCTGGGACACGAGCGCCGCTGACCGCTGGCACGCGCGCAGCGAAGCCGTGTTGCTACGGGCGCTCGATGCCTTTCGGTTCTGGTACGACGGCACGGTGCTGCGCCGGAGCGACCAAGCCGTACGCGTGCAGGATGATTTCCTCGTCGGCCTCGGTTTCCGCGGTGACGCCTTCGCGGCCTACAGCGCCGTTGTCGCCGACGCGCAGCGCGGCGCTGAGCATCGGGTCGTCGCGCTCGTGTGTGATGGTCTGCCACAGGCCCTCGGCCGCTACGCCGCGCGCGCCGCGCCGGCTGCACGGGCCGTGCTAGTGGACCTCGACACGCCCAACGTGACGCTGGAGATCGCGCGTGACGATGGCGCGCCGGGTTGGTGGCGCGGCTGCGGGCTGCGTCTCTCGTATCGCATGTCAGCGGATGGCAGCGGCGTCTCCGAGCCGCTTCAGACCGCCCTCGAGGTGGTCGCCTCGGCGCTGGCCGCCGACGCCGCCCGCTGGTTACACGCCCTCGTGTTGGTCGATGCCATGGCCCAGCGCCGTGGCGCGTCCGACACCGACGGGGATCCTGAGGACCAGAACAGTTAGGACCAGAACGACAGCGGCTCGTCTGGACCGTCGTAGCCGATGACGTAGCTCATCGCCGTCCGCGGTCCGCCAATGGCCGGATGCACGGCGTGGACCCGGTTGCTCCGCATGAGCAAGAGCTCGCCGGTGTCTGGCTGAATCATCGCCGCCGACGGCTTCGAACAGCGTCATGCCAATGCGTTGCACGCCGACATCCTTAGCCATGAGATAGCGCGCAAATCCGGGGTGGCGGAGCAGGCGAACGGCGATCTTCTCGCGCCGATTCGGCACGACGACGGGCGCCGACGCTAGCTTCGGCGATGGCGTGGCG
>CALENB010000179.1 GCA_937910235.1 uncultured Myxococcales bacterium
GCTCGCGCGTGTCGTCCTCGGGGTGACGGGGCTGGTCTGGATGGTCATCGGGCTCTGGGCGCTCGCCGATCCACGCGGTCTGGCGGACCTCGTCGATCTGCGGATCGAGAGCCCTCTGGGCCGCCTCGAGATTCGTGCGATGTATGGCGGGTTCTCTGTCGCGCTCGGCTTGCTCCACGGCGTCGCTGCTTCTCGCAGGGCGTGGCTCGCGCAGGGCCTAGTGGTCACGGGGTTTCTGACGGTGGGGCTGCTCTCGGGTCGACTGCTCACCGTCGCGCTTGAGGGTGTGTCGAGCCCCACCGCGCTGATGCTGATTGGCGCAGAGTCCGCGGGTTTGACGGTCATGGCAGTCGCGCTGTGGCGCCTGCTCGTCGCGACCCGCGCCGCAAGAAAGGTCGTGAAGAACGCCGCGAAACAGGCCTCTGCGTAGGATCTTAGGCCCTCGGTGGCCGTGCTCGCGGCACCGCTAGTGGCACCGCTAGTGGCACTGCTGCGTGCGCTGCGAAGTCACCGACGTCTTGCACGTGTTCACCAGCGGCAGCGCCAAGCTACCGTTCCATTGGTAGTCCGTAATCCACGTGCTGCTCACGCCACACGCCGGCGGCGTTGAAGCCCAGCCCTGCGGCGACGCGATGCACTCTGCCTTGTTGGTGCAGAGGAAACCCTCACAGATGTGCTTGGGCGCCGCCTTCACGGTGTACCGCTGCTCGCTCGTATTGGAGCAGTTGTAGTCCCAACTACCGCACTTGTTCTTGACGCTGAACCAGCTCCCCGTCTGAGGTCGCGCGAGGCTGTCCGTATCGCAGCAATCGCCGCCGCCGTTGGCGCACGTGCTGGGTTTGCCGATCACCACCATGTTCTTGTCGCACCAGCCGTCGTTGTCGTCGTCGCAGCCTTCGTCGGTGCCGCCCGTGCAGTTGTTGTCCTTGTTGTCACAGATCTCTGTGACCCCGGGGTTCCGCGACGCGTCTGTATCTGCGCAGTCGCCCACACCCTTGGGGCAGACCGCTGGCTTGCCGAGGACCAGCATGTTCTTGTCACACCAGCCGTCGCCGTCGTTGTCGCAGCCTTCATCCACACCCGAGGCGCAGTTGTTGTCCTTGCCGTCGCAGACCTCAGTCGCGCCAGGGTAGATGGCCTTGTCGCCGTCATTGCAGTCGCCGCCACCCTTGGTGCAGACCGCAGGCTTGCCCACGACGGTCTTGCCCGCGGCGCAGTAGGCGTCACCGTCGACGTTACAGCTGGTGTCCGTCTTGCCGTCGCAGTCGTTGTCTTTGCCGTCGCAGACCTCAACGGCGCCGGGGTGCAGCGCGCTGCCCGTGGTCGCGCTGTCGTCGCAGTCGCCGCCCTTCGTCGCCGTGTAGCCCTTCACGCCGCCCTTTGTGCACAGGCACTTCTTGGTGGCGGTCTTGCTGCCGTAGCCGTCGCCATCGGCGTCGAGCCAGTAGTCCACGCAGCCCTGGCCGCCTTCTTCGTCGACCTGCTTGTTGCAGTTGTTGTCGAGGCCGTCGTAGCAAATCTCCTTGAAACCCGGGCTCACAGCGTACTTGCCATCGTCACAGTCGCCGCCCTGGAGCGTCGTGTAGGGCGCGGCGGCGGCGCACAGGCATGCGCTCTTGTTCGAGTCGCCGTAGGTGTCCTTGTCGCCGTCGACGTACCACTTCTTACAGCCGGTCGCGTTGGCCTCGTCGATCGCGCCGTTGCAGTTGTCGTCGACCGTGTTGCAGGCCTCGACCGCCTTGGGATTCACGGCCGTCTTCTTGTCGTCGCAGTCGCCGCCCTTGGTGGCATTGAACGCGTCGAGGGGCGCGCAGAGGCACTTCGAGACCCCAGCGCCGTACCCGTCGCCGTCGCCGTCGACGTAGAAGGCCACACAATCCTTGGCGTCGACGTCGTTTTCGCTGTTATTGCAGTCGTCATCCTTGCCGTTGGCGCAGATCTCCTTCGCTTTGGGGTTCACCAACTTGTCGCCGTCGTCGCAGTCGGTGTTGTTGGTGACGGGGTACGCCTTGGTCGGCGCGCACAGACACGCCCCCTTGAGCGCGCCAAACCCGTCGCCGTCAGCGTCGGGGTACAGCTGCTTGCACCCAACAGGCGCGATCGCATCCACGCCAGTGCCGCTGCTCGCGTCCGTCGCGCCGTCACAATCGTCGTCGATGTTGTTGCCACACAGCTCCTTGGCGCCCGGATTCACGGCCTTGCCGTCCGCCACCGCGTCATTGCAGTCGCCTACGCCTTTGGGACACCACGCCGGCAACGCGCCGCTCTTATTGCAGGTCGCGATGTCGGCCGTGCACCCTGCGGGCAAGCCAACGATGCCGATGCCAGGTGGGCAGTAGCCGTCGCCGTCGTCGTCACAGCCTTCGTCAGTCTTACCGTCGCAGTCGTTGTCTTGTCCGTCGCAGACCTCCGCGACCGGGGTGGCGGCGTCACAGACCGCGCCGCCGTTCGCGCAGGTTTTGGTGCCCTTGCAGCTGCCGAACGTGTTGTCGACCGAACAGGCCGCCGGCGCGATGTCCTCATCGGTCTGGCCGTCGCAGTCGTCATCGCTGCCGTTGCACGTCTCCGCGGCCGGATTCTGGGCGTTGCAGCTGCCTAGGCCAGTCGTACTGCACGTGCGCACGCCACTGCAGGTACCCGCCGCGCTCGTCAGGGTGCACGCCGCCTCCGCACCCGATGTCGCCGCGGTGTCCGTGCAGCCGCAGATCCCGGTCGCTTTCACGCACTGTTTGCCCTGTCCCTTAGTGCCAGCGCTGTCCTTGCAGGCGTAGCCCGCCGGGCAGTCCGCGTCCGCGCCGCACGCGCCGCCGCAAAATCGGGTCGCCCCTCCCACGGGATCGCCCTGGTAGGCCACGCACAGCGCGCCCGTCGCGAGCTTGAGGCAGGTGTCGTCCTCCACGCAGGGAGAGCAGAGCGCCCCCATCTTCGGCAAACACACAAACACGGTGTCGCTGCCAGGGGCTTGCTCGCATTTCCAACCATTCGGGCAGCAGTCCGTGCAGGTCTTGGCGCAGCGTTTGCCGTCAGGCGTGTCGATGCAGAAGGCGTTGTCGCAATCATCCGGCGCAGCGCAAGCAGCGCCGGGCTCCCCGCTGCCCGGATTCGCCGGGAAGCTGCACGGGTCTGGCACGGTGGTATCTGCCGCGACGCCGCCAACGTCGGCGCCGTCACTCCCGGTGGCGTCGACCCCGCCGCTGCCCGTGTCCGCCGCGACGTCGTTGCCGGTGCCCGCGTCCCCCAGCGTCACGTCAAACAGGCTCCCGCCGCCGCCGGCGTCCGTCGCGCCGGTTCCTGTGCCGCCCTTGTCTGGGTCGCTGCCGCAACCGGCGAGAACGAGCAGCGTGCTGAGAATCAGGAGGGTACGGCGCATCATCGACTCCAGGGGCGTGGGGCCGGGTACCTTAGCAGAAACGTGCCGATTACCACCACAAAAGCCGGAAGGCACCCGCCGGACCATCCGGCGGGTGCCTTCACGTTGAAGCGACGAAATGGGGCTTTCCGGTGGACGCGGGTAGACAACAGCGCCACTCCCTCGCTTCAAGTCTCAGTCCTTGCAGGCGTCGGGGTCATAGGTGTTGTCATCGGTGCCGTCTTTCTCGCCGCCGCCGTCCTTTCCATCGACGCCGTCCTTTCCATCGACGCCGTCCTTGCCGTCGACGCCGTCCTTGCCGTCAGACCCCGTACCGGCAGCCTCGCCAGCCTCGACAAATCCATTCCCTTCGCCGAGCGGGCAGCCGCAATCCTTGTCGTGTTTGGTGTGAGTCGTGCGAACTGGCGCCGTGAACGAACCGCAGGTCTTCGACTTGTGCACCAGATCGACCGCGCCGCTCATGTCGGTGTTCACGGTCTTCGGCTCGCCGTAGTACCAGATGTCCGCCGCGCCCGAGGCCGACACATCGAGGGTGCGCCAGACACACACGCTGACGTCCGCCGCGCCGCTTGTGTCGATGTTGACGTCGTGGCTGCGGAGCGCCTTGCCAATCACCTCCGCAGCGCCGCTGGTGTCAACGTGCAGCGTGTTCACCTTGCCAGCGAGCCGCACCCGCGCCGCCCCTGAGGTGTCGATGTCGAGTCGTTTGGAGGCGATGCCCCAGGCGGTGATGTCCACCGCGCCAGAAGCCCCGACACCACGCAGGTTCTTGGCCGTGATCCACACCTCGAGGGGCAGCGTCTCGTTCACCCAGTTCTCACTGGTGATCTCAAGTGTGTCGCCACGCACTTCGGTCGTGATGCCGTCGAGCAGGTTGTCGTCGCCTGACACCACCACGCGGTGGTCTGCCTTCGGGTCGATTTTGACGAAGACGGTCACCGCGCCACTGACATCGATGCGCTGAAACGCCTTGGTTGTGCGGTTCTCTTCGTCCCAGACGCCGCTGCCTTGGTGACCGCCGCAGCCACTGACGAGCGCGACGATGGCCACCAAGCCAAGCGCCGTCGACCAGGGTGCGCGTCCACCCAGCGTCGCGACCCGCCGGTGATGTGTCGGAAAAGGATGTCTCATGTTGCGTACTCCTCGCAGACAGCGCTGCGTACCCGTGTTGTCTTGCCCTTGTTCTCCCCGCTAAAGTGTCAAACACCGCTACGCGACCGGAGTGTCACCCCCTGGGTCAGATGCCCCGCTCAACTTTCTTTCCGTCGAGCTGCTGGTGCCCCTGTGCGTCCCGATGCGGCCCTGTATGCTGCGCGCTCGCCCCCTCGCGAGCAGGAAGGTCCACATGTCCAAGGCCATCACACGCGGTGTGCGTGTTCAGGTGCGCTCCAAGTTCGTCCCCGAGCGCAGCTCACCGCCGACGAGCTGGTTTTTCGCGTACGAGGTCACCATCGCCAACGAGAGCGACGTCGCCGTGCAGTTGGTCAGCCGGGAGTGGATCATCACCAACGGCGAGGGCGTGGTGCAGACGGTCGCTGGGCCGGGGGTGGTCGGCGAGCAGCCACGCCTGGAGCCTGGTGAGGCGTTTCAGTACGTCTCGGCGTGTCCGCTCGACACGGCGGTTGGCACCATGAAGGGACACTTCGTGATGACGACGGGCGCCGACGAGCGGTTTGAGGCTGAGGTCGCTGAGTTTGTGTTGCTCGACCCAGCGGCCGTGAACTAGGCGCCGTGGCGGGCGGGGAGCGCCGCGGGCCCCATCACGATCAGCGCCATCACCGCGCGTTGGGTCTCGACACCCAGCCGGCGGCGCCGATACGTCTCGTCGTACGGCAGGTTTGGCAGGGGGCGACAGCGCTTCACCGCGAGCGCGCCAAGCGCCGTCGCCAGCGTGGCGTCGAGGTCCCGGCCGACAAACGCCTTCAGCTGCACGATCCGCGGTCGCGGCCCCAGCGCGCCGACAACCAGCTGTCCGCCGGTCAGCCTCGTCGTTTCGCCGTGGGTCTCGGTCTCGAGGCGCAGCGCGACCGACACCAGCGGAAAGTCGATGCTGTGGCGGCGTGCCCACTTTCGATAGGTCACCAGCACGTCGGGTCGCTGTACTGGCACGCGCACCGCCACGATGACCTCGCCTCGGCGCAAGTTCGTGTGACTCAGCCCATCGGTGTTATAGAAGTCGGCCAGCGGCAACGTGCGGTCCCCGTCCGCGCCGCCCGTCAGCGCCAGCACAGCGTCGAGGGCGATGAGCACCGGCGCCGTGTCGCAGGACAGGGCCGCGACGCAATTCTGACCGCCCGGAACGACGTGGCACTCCGAGCCGTGCGACTTCAAGCAACCACCCAAGGCCACACGAAAGAGCTCACTCTGGTTGATGTAACGGCACCGCGTATCGACGCAGAGGTTGCCGGCGAGCGTCGCGCGATTTCGGATCTGCGGCGAGGCGATGCGGGCGACGGCGGCGGCAAGAGCGGGCAATTCGCGCTGCACGAGCGGGTGATTGGCGATGACATCGAGCGTGGTCGCGGCGCCGAGCTCTAGCGCTTGTTGTGGCGTCGCCGCGTCGTGCGAGCCCAGCGGCGCAGCCTCGACCCGCCTGATCCCCGACAGCGAGGGCAGGGCGGACAGCGACAGGAGCGTGGCTGCCTGCACGGTGCCAAGCTTTAGGTTCGGCATCAGATCGGTGCCGCCGGCCAGCAGCCTCGCCGCGTCGCCTTGCTGCGTGAGCCGCTCGGTGAGGTCCTGCACGGAGGTGGGACGTTCGAAGGCCAGAGCCCGCAGCCTAAGCATGAGCGCGACCTCCGTGTCTGTCGGCGGCTGCCGCAGCTTGTGCGTCGAGGGCCGCGAGCACCTTCTCAGGGGTGATAGGCAGCGCGTCGATCCGGATCCCAATCGCGTCGAACACCGCGTTGGCGACCGCCGGAATCGCCGGGTGCAGGGGCCCTTCGCCGGCTTCCTTGGCCCCAAACGGACCCCGCGGATCTGGGGCCTCCACGATGATGGCGTGGATTTCAGGCGTATCGAGCGTTGTGGGGATGGGATAGTCGAGCAAGGACGACGCCGCCAACAGCCCGGCGACGCCTGGACCCGAGTTTCTAGGGTTTCCGTCACCATTGAGCCCAGTCGGCATGACGTAGTGGTGCTCCATCACGGCCTCGGCGACGCCCATGTACACCGACCCCTCGATCTGACCCTCCACCAACACCGGCGAGAGCGCCCTGCCGCAGTCGTGCGCGGCCCAGACCCGCAGCACCGTGACGTCGCCCGTATCGGTGTCGACCTCAACCTCGGCGACGTGGGCGCTGAACGAGTAGGCAGGAGACGCGCCGATAGTGCCGCCCCGATAGTCGCTGTGAACACCCTCGCGCGGGGTCTGATAGTGACCGACGCTGCCCAGGGTGCCGATCGCGACCTCCGCGAGCTGAAAGGCGTCTTGAATCGACATGAAGGTCGCAGGATCGTCGATACGCTGGGCCCGGCGCGAGGCCAGCGTCACGAGCTTCGCCGAGCAGCCCCACGCCTCGGCCACCGCCTTGCGCACCTCTTTGGCGAGCTTTGAGGCCGCCATCACGCAGGCGTTGCCGGCCATGAGCGTCTGTCGCGAGGAGTAGGCGCCCAGGTCGACGGGGCAGAGATCGGTGTCAGCCGCCACCACGCGCACATCTTCCAACTCGACGCCGAGGTGCTCCGCCGCGATGACCGCGAGCGTCGTGTTGCTGCCCTGACCGATGTCGCTGGCGCCGGTGAACAGCCGCACCCGGCCGCTGCGATCCAGGCAGATCTGCACCGCCGCTTGCGGCAGGTCGGTGGGATAGATGCAGTAGTTGGTGCCCGAGATGTAGGTGCTGCCCGCCACGCCGAGGCCGCGACCATAGGGGAGCTTGCCGCGGCGCGTCCGCCAGCCGCTGTGCAGCTCGACCTGATCGAGACACTCGGCGAAGCCATTGGAGCCGACGTGAAATCCGTTGACGGTGCGACTGTCTGCGCCCAACAGATTCCGGCGGCGCAGCGCGATCGGGTCGATGCCAAGCAGCGCTGCGCCCTTGTCGAGCTGGACCTCGATGGCAAAACGCGGTTGCACCGAGCCATGGCCGCGCTTCGGTCCGCAGGCTGGCTTGTTGGTGTAGACGCGGGTCGACTGAAACCGATAGGTGCCAAACGTGTACGGCGAGCAGAGCAGCTGGCCGCTGTAGTACGTCGTGACGAGGCCAAACGACGAGTAGGCGCCGCCGTCGAGCACGGTGTGCCCGTCCACAGCGAGGATGTGACCCTCTGCGTCGAGCGCCAGCTCGTAGTCCATGGAGAACGGATGCCGACCGCGGTGCGCGAGAAAGACCTCTTCGCGGGTGTACAGGCACTTCACGGGGCGGCCGGTCTTCTGCGCTAGCTTTGCGACGACAAACTCAAGGTCAAAGGGCTCGCTCTTGCCGCCAAACGCACCACCGACCGGGGGCTGGATCACACGCACCTTCCACGTCGGCAGGCCCAGCACGCGCGACAGCTCTCGGTGGAGGTAGTGCGGCACCTGGGTCGCCGACCAGATCGTGAGCAGACCGTTCGATTCGACATGGGCCAACGCGCAATGCGGCTCCAGGGCAGCGTGGGTCGAGCCGGGGTATTCGTAGTGGCCGCTGATGCGATGGACGCCGGACGCTAACGCCTCGTCAACGTCGCCAAACGCTAGTTTTACGCGCTTTGAGACGTTTCCGTGGCGGTTCTGTTCGTGAATCAAGACGTCCTGATTCGCCATGGCAGCCCGCGGGTCACACAACGCTGGCAGCACCTCGTAGACCACGTCGATGAGCGCCAGCGCGGCCGTCGCGGTCTCCTCATCCACCGCGGCCACGGCGGCCAACGCGTCACCCACGTAGCGCACCTTATCCGTGGCGAGCGCTTGCTCGTCGGGTGTCCAGGGGATGACGCCATACGTCGCTGGCATCTCCGCGCCGAGCACCGTCGCGAGGACCCCGGGCAGCGCCTCAGCGCGGCTGACGTCGATGGTCACGATGCGGGCGTGGGCGTGCGGCGAGCGCAGGATTTTGGCGTGCAGCATCCGCGGCAGGGTCAGGTCGTCCGCGAAGGCTGCGACACCCGTGAGCCGATCGGCGGCGTCGAGCTTGGCGTGATCGCCGCCAACGTGGGTGTACGGCGGCGCGGCGCTCATGAGGTGGCTCGCCAGGCGTCCGCGACGGCGCTCAGTATTTTGGTGTACCCGGTGCATCGGCAGAGGTTGCCGCTCAAGGCCTCGGCGATCTCTGCGGTGTCGATCGTCGTGTCGCCGCGGGCACGTTTGCCCTCGAGCAACGCCTCTGCGCTCATCAACATCCCCGGTGTGCAGAAGCCGCACTGCGCTGCCCCGGCGCGGTCAAAGCTGCGCTGCAGGGCATGCGGCGTACCGCCCACACCCAGACCCTCCACCGTCTGCACCGCGCGTCCCTCGACCTCAAGCGCCAACAGCAGGCAGCTGTTGATCGGCCGGCCGTCCAGCAGCACCGTACACGCGCCACAATCGCCTTTGTCGCAGCCCTGTTTGGTGCCGGTCAGCCGCAGCTGGTAGCGCAGCACCTCAAGTAGACTCCAATGCGCCGGCGAGGCCACAATCACGGGCTCTCCGTTGAGCACAAACCGCAACAGCGACGTCTGCGCGACCTCGGCCGGGGCACGAGGCGGCAGCGGTCTGCCTGGGGTTGTCTCGACGTCTCGGTTGTCCACGCTGACGCTCCACCCGCGCGCATGGTAGACCTCCGCTGCCCTTTGTCAGCATCATCCCACGCGTGACTACCCTACACCCGGCCACGCCATCTCGGCAGTCCTCTTCTTGATGCCCGTCAACTCGCCTTTCGGCCGGAGATTCCCGTGATTTTGCCGCCCCGCCGCACCGACGCCCGTGTTCCGCTCGTCCGCACGGCCGCCGGCATCGCGATGCTGTTCGGCGTTGGGACGATTGGCTACTGGTTCCTGGGCGGCGGCGACACCTCCCTGCTCGATGCGCTCTACATGACGGTCATCACCCTCACAACGGTGGGGTACGGCGAGATCGTCGACCTCAGCGCCAACCCCGCGGGTCGCGTGTTCACCATGATCCTGCTGCTCGTGGGGGTGGGAACCTTTGTGTATTTCGTCTCGAATCTCACCGCCTTCATCGTGGAGGGGAGCTTCGAGAAAGTCCTGTGGAGTCGGAGAATGAAGCAAATAATTGGCAAGTTGAAGGACCACACGGTGCTCTGCGGTGGCGGCCACACCGGCGAAGCTGCGCTGCTCGAGTTGATAGAGACCGAGCGACCCTTTGTGCTGATCGAGCAGGATCCCGAGCGCGTCAAGGCGCTGGAGCTGCTCGTCGGGCGCGAATTTCCAGTGGTGATCGGCGACGCCACAGACGATGAATGCCTCAAGCAGGCCGGGATCGTGCGCGCGAAGGGGCTTGTGGCCGCGATTAGCAGCGACAAAGACAACCTCATCGTCACGGTCTCCGCGCGGTTGCTGAACGCCGACCTGCGGATCGTGGCGCGTTGTATCGACAAGAAGGTCGGCGACAAGCTCATCAAAGCCGGCGCAGACGCCGTCGTGTCGCCGAATCTCATCGGCGGGTTGCGGATGGTCAGCGAGCTGGTGCGGCCAGCGGCGGTGTCGTTTATCGACGTGATGCTGCGGGATAAGGGCCGGCGCCTGCGTGTGGAGGAGGTGCCGATCGCGCCTGGGTCGCCGCTGATCGGCCGGACGCTGGGCCAGCTCCAAGCGAGCGCCTCGCGGGATGTGCTGGTGGTGGCGCTGCGCGAGGCCGACGGCGGCTGGATCTACAATCCGGAGAATCACGTCGGCCTGGAGGTTGGGATGGCGTTGGTGCTGATCGGAAGCCCAACCGGCCGGCGCTTGGTGGAGGACGAGGCGCGGCCGAGGTGAAGATGGCCGCGGCGCCATCGGTTCACGGCACAACCCAATATTCGACCGGATCAGCGATCGCGTGGACGCCCGTACCCTGATCGTGGGGCACTTCGGCGCGGCAGGTCGCTGACGTCAGGTTTCCTGCCGGATCTTTCACTGTGAAATGGATGGTGTAGACCCGCCCGTTGCGTCCGCCTGCCCGCTCGCTGCGCACTTTCACGGTGTGGCTGTTGACCAGCACGATGTCGTTGAGCGTCGCCCCGTCGCCGCCCCCGACGCTGTCCGGTCCGAGCTTGCCCGAGTTGGGTTTACCCGCGCTGCAAGCGTCGCAGTTGCAGTTCTTGTCGCCCAACACGTCCTCCGGCTCGTCGCTCGTCACCGACGTGATCTGGCCCACAGCGTCGAGATCTAGGGCGCCGTGGCAGGCATCGACGAGCTGGCCGCAGCCCCCGAGCGTGAGCGTCACGTACTTGTGGTTCGGCGGCCAGAGGACCTTGTTGGGTCCCGACTTGTAGACCGGAGCGGCTGTGTCATGCACCTGGACCGCGGACGTGGCCGCTGCCGTGTGGCCGCAGCCGTCCTTACTCGAGAAGCTGACCAGCGTCTTGCCTAGCCCGAAGAACTTGGGCGCGTTGTGGGTGACGGAGAGGTCGCCCTGGCACGGCGAGGAGGCGTAGGCGGCCGCGAAAAACGTCGTCAATCGTGGGTCTGCAGCAGCGATGTTCTTGGCGGTGCACTCCAGCGACACAGGCGCCGGCGCGTGCAACGTCGGCGGCTTGTCGTGGGCCTTCAGGCGCGCCTTGCAGGTCGCGGTCTGGTCGCCATCGCTGACCGTGAGCGCGAATGTACAGATCGCGTCGCATCCGAACCACGGCCCGGTCTGGACGGCGGTCGTGGCGTGGTTTGGCGCGACGATGGTGGTGGCAAAATCGCAGTCGAGGGATGTCCAGGCGTAGGTGAGCGGGCCGCCCTCAGGATCCGCGCTGCCGGTCGCATCGAGCTGGAGTGTCCCGTCGCCGCCACAGACCGGGGCCCCCGACGCGGTCGCCACACACGTCGGAGCGCCGTTGCGCTGGCGCTCGTCGCCGCTCCCGCCGTCTGAGCCGCCGCTTGGCGTCACGGTTGGCACGCCGCTGAGCAGGGACGAGCCAGCGGAGGCGTCGTCTGCCGCGGTCGGCTCTTCGACGAAACATCCCGCGATCATCCCCGCCATCAACAAGGGTAGGGCCAACTTTGTGCTTCTCATGTCCTGCTCCTCTTCGTTCGCGGCATCGCGCTCGGTATGTCGTGAGGACGCGTAGAATCGGGGTCTCTGACAGGCAGGTGTTGCGCGCGGGCGGACCTCCGGGTGACGCGACACGCCCAGCGCGTCAGCCTCTCGTCCCGTCCTCCTGCTTCTCATCGCTCCGGAGTTCGCCCGATGGCTTCGCCAGACCGCGCGCTTTCGCCGCGCAGATCACGGGCCGGGAAGGCGGGGTCAGATGACTACACTTAACACTTGCTTGCAAGTGTTAAGTGTAGTCATCTGACCCCGCCCCCCACGATGCGACGAGGTCGCATACGCCGCGCTGCGAGCGGCCGTAGCTGACGATGGCGACGTCGAGATCCGCCTGCCCGACGATGGCTAGCGCGCGGGCGATGGCGGCGAGGATCCACGTCTCTTCGTTGCCAAACACGCCGCCGCCAAGGAGGGTGAGAAACACTCGGCGGTTGCCCGTGCGCGCGGCGTTGAGCATCGCCACCCGCAGCGTCGCTTCGTAGGACGCCTCAAGCACCAAACGCGCGAAATCGGCCCATTGTGCGGGATCTCCGCGGCCGTAGGCGACCGGCAGCGCTGAGCCGTACACCTGAGTGACGCGATGACCGGCCTCGTCAACCGTCACCTCGACATCGTAATGCGCGCCGATTCGTAGCCTGCCTCGGAGCGCGTCAAGCTCGCCGGGATCGGTCTGCGCCAACCTTGGGCCGAGCGTGTTGAGCCCGTGATCCGTCAGCAGGGCGTAGCCATTGCGCATCGCCCAGAGGGAGCCGTCGCGATTGCCGTCGCGATTGCCAAGGGCCGCGCCGACGTCGGCTAGGCAGTCGATTTGCCGGTCCGCCGTCTGCCCGACTCGGTCTCCGATCGGCACGAAGTAGTTGCGGAAGATCGTGCCCGCGCCGCACGCCACCGCGCACGCCGGACCCTGGGTGCGGTCCTGTTCGTAGCGGCCGACGCCGGCCTCGGGGGTGACGTTTGGGCTGACCATCTCGAGGAGGTTGAACTGCGACGCCGCTTGAAACAGGGCGCCGGCGTTGGCCGGGTCGCGGTGCAGCTTTTGCACGTCGGCGATCACCTCGCGCAGCACCACTGGGCCGTTGCCGGTGGTGGTGGGCAGGTCACGCAGCTCGGCGAGGGAGGGCAGCTCCAGTCGTCCGCAGCCGTGGCTTTGGCCGTTGACGGCGGATTTCAGTCGATCTCCGGCCACGCTGAGGTTGGCTCGGACTTGATCCGGGTTGAGCTCACGGAAGCCGGTGAGCGTTTCGAACCACATGGGCGTCTCCAGCGTGTTGTGCGTCGGGGCAGCGTCTCACAACCGCACCCCCAAAAACACCCCCGGCCCAACATTCACCCCAGTCTGCTCCGTCTCCGGTGTCACCCGCGTCCACCCAAGCGGCGTATCGCGTGGATCGCGGAAGTCAAAGGCGATCGCCACGTTCGTCTTGATCCCCGCGAACACCGCCAAACGCCCGAAAATCCGGAGCCCCAGCGCCGCCCGCGCACGCACAAGCAGATCCTCAATGCGCGCCGGATTGTTCGCTGCGAGTCGAGATCCACCGAGCGCGTCGATATCCAGATACAGCCGACTGGTCAGCTGAAAGTGGCCACCCCAACCGAGACCGAACTCGACGGGGTCGCCGCTGAACTGACTCAACCCGGCCATAATCAGCGTGTACATATGTTTGCCGCCGAACTTCACGCCAAGATTCACAAGGCCGGTGTCACTGGTCCACAGCTCGATGTGGTTGTAGCCATGTCGGACGAAGCTGAGCAGGCCGAGGGCGTTGGCCTCGGGGCTGTCATCCGTGGCGATGTTGATGATGCCGACCTGCATCCCCGACGAACGACCGGCGATGTTGAGCGCACCTACCTGCAGGCCGCGCAGGTCCTTCGTGACGTTGAGCGCGCTCGTGAGCTGAGTGCCGTTGACGCGCCGGGCCAGGTTGACCGCGCCGGCGATCTGGACGCCTCTGACGTCGCCAGCGACGTTCACACCGCCAGCGATCTGAATGCCCTGGACGCCTCCCATCGCCACGTTCAGGGCGCCCGCGAACTGGCTGCCGTGCACCTCGCCGCGCACCAGATTGGCGACGCCGGCGGCTTGCAGGCCGTCAACTCGGCCTGTGACGATGTTGACCACGCTGCCGGCCTCGACGCCGTGGATGTCGTGGTGCAGCCCGCCGACGATGTTGAGCGAGAGTCGGCGCACGTCGCTGTGACGCCCGGCGCCTCGCAGCGAGAGCCCTGGGAGCACGCTGATGTCGACCGCGACCGTGTGGCGCTGCGGACCCGGGTTGGTCGCGCCGGTGACAGCCACGCCGGGCGGCTCCACCGGCCCCCCGCGCGACCGCGTCGCGACACGGCTCACCTCTTGGAAGGTCCCCGGATCGACCGTGATCCGACCGCCGCGACCCAGCTGCACCTGGTGGCTGTAGACGCGGTCCCGCTGATGCAGGTTGAGTCGATAGGCCCCCGGCTCAAGGCCCAACTCGACGACGCGCCCGGGCCCCTTCTCCAGCTCGGCGACGAGCTGCCCGCGCGCGTCGCGAATGAAAAATCGGCCGACCGTCGGTTTGCCAAAGACGAGCACGGACGCGGAGACGTTGAGGCCCGTCAGCACCAAATCGCCCGATCCTGCGAGCTCAAAGTCGTAGTTGGCGTGCTGCGGCCCCTTGGCGGTGCGCTCGGTGCGGGCGAGCGTGCGGCGGAAGGCGTACTGATAGGCTTCGGCGAGCGTCACGCGGTGGTCTTGGTCCATGTCGGCGGCGCCGCGCAGGCCGGTCACGAGGTGATGGGTGAAGTAGGACGCCCCGATGCGGTCCGACTCCTGGGCGACCTCGTCGGCGCTGCTCGAGGTCAGGTAGGCGTGGCCTTTGACCTGAGAAGACGCGTCGAACAGGAAGGGCGCCCGGCGTTTGCCGCCCTTGGTGCGGATCAGCGCGCCGGACGCGCAGGAGTCGAGGATCGCGATACGCACGTCGGCGCCGAGGGCTTTGAGCAGACGCCGCAGCTCGTCCCACGCCATGCGCTCGCCGCCGGGCAGCAGGCCGCGTTCGTCGCTGTGGCCGGAGTAATAGAAGATCAGCTCTACGCGTCGGTGGCGGGCCCGCGCTGTCGCGATCCGTGTGCCGAGCTGCGCCAGGGCCTCGCGGATGCGCTGCGGCGTGGCTTCTCGCAGCACGACCAGGTCACCGCCCGTCACTCCGCCGTAGGCGCGCAAGACCGAAGAGATACGCGTCGCGTCGGAGTTGGCGTATCGCAGGGTGACCCGACCCGCGCCGCCGCTGTTGGCGCCGACGACCATGGCGAAGCGGCGAACCGGGGCGCTCGCCTCGCAGCGCGCGGCCGTTCCTAGCACCACGGCGCTGAGCACGACGGCGCTCAGGGCGCAGCGGCAGGCCAGCAGCAGGCGGTGGCGGCGGTCGATGCTCATGGTTGCGGGCTTCTTGGCAGGTCGTTTCGGGGCAGATCGTTTCGGGGCTGGCCGCGCTCGTGCCGTGTGTTTGGGTGCTGCGTGTTTGGCTGCTGGCCGTCAACCTTCGAGAGTACAAAGGAAGTCTGCGCCATGCCCGCCGCCAACGCGAGCCGCGCGGAGCTGGGGGCCTTGCTCGCCGCGACGAGCCGCGCCGCGCGCTGCACGTCGCGCACGGCGAAGGGGCTCGGGCTGCTGACCAGCACGAAGCGCTCGAAGGTCGGCGCGTCGTCGAGCTCGTAGGCGTGATCCAGCATCACAGACTGGCCGACCTCGGCGCGATGGGCCGTGTGTTGCGTGCCAGGCTGATCCCCCAACGGCGCGCCGCGCGGCCTACCGTGGCTGGTGCCGGTCTTGTCTGCCGGCAGATGCAGCGTCACCCGGCCACGACCGTCGATGGAGAGGATCGTGACGAAGCTCGCGTGCTGGGCGAAGTACCCGACCTGCACAAGATCACCAGCGCGCGCCACCGCGCCGTCAGCCAGGGGACCCGCGCCGTCGGCGTTCTTGCGGAACATCAGCAGCTTCACCGTGCCGGTCGCTGGCCCCGAGACCCCGCCCTTGGCGCGGTCAGACGCTGCGTTGGCTGGCAGCAGCGCCGGCTCCACCTCGCCTGGAGCGGGCGCGTCCGGTAGGGCCACAACAAGCGCGATGGCCAGCGTCGCGACGAGTGGGG
>CALENB010000180.1 GCA_937910235.1 uncultured Myxococcales bacterium
GCTCGCGGCGATGTATCGACAGAAGCGGGACTTTCTCGTCGACGTGCTGCGACGCGCCGGGTTCGACGTCGGCGTGCCGGACGGCACCTACTTCATCGTGGCGGACTTTCGGCCCGTGTTTTCGGGCGATGACCGCGAGTTCTGTCGGTGGCTCACCACCGAGCACGGCGTCGCGGCGATCCCGCCGTCCGTCTTCTACAGCGCTGATCCCGACGAAGGCCGGCGCCTGGTGCGGTTCGCGTTCTGCAAGACCGAGGCGACGCTGGCGGCCGCTGCCGAACGCCTGCTGGGCATCGCGCGCTGAGTCGCGGTCGGCGGCGACGAAGGCCAGCGCTGCGACCGAACAACCCGGAGCTAGGGCGCGATATGCACGCGGTTGATGTGGGCGTCGTAGCGACCGGCCAACTCCGACGCGTCAACCTCCGGGGTCGCGGGCGCGTACATGAGCGGAAACAGGCTGTACGTCACCTGAAACATCAGCCGCAGGCCCGATTTTACGGGCAGGCCTTTGTGCAGGCCGTAGGTATTTTCCAGCACCGCCGTGCCGGCACGACCGGTGAGCACCACCGTATCGGCGGGATCAAACACCGCGGCGACCTCGTCGTCTGAGTAGCGGCGCTGCCGCCGAAACGCCAGGCCGCGGTGGCGATGCGACGTCGGCACGTAGACATGCGGGCCAGTGTCGTCGGTGACTTCGGTCAGGTAGACAAAGAGCTTGATGAAGCGCCAGTCATCTTTGTCGCGGTGAAAAAGCTCCGCTTGCTCGGCCTCGCCGCCGGCCGCGGAGCTCCACCACGCGGACACGAGCGCCGTCGGTTTCGCCTGCATCCAGCCGCCGACGAGCGCCAGCAGCCGGGGGTCGTTGGCCAGATCCATGGCCAGCTTCGAGCGAATCAGCGGGCCCCGATCCAGGTGCGCGACGTGGCTCTGCGCCGGCATCGTGTCGCCGCGAAACACCCCAAATTCCGGGCGATACGGGTCGTGGCAGGGCACATCTTTGAGTTCGTTGTAGAGCGCTTGGGCCTGCTCGGGGGAGCACAGGTCGTCGAGGCGAAGCAGACCCTGGTCGTGCAGCACCGCCAGCGCGGGGTCGTCTTGGGCCGCGGCCGCTTCGGCACGCGGCGCCCATCGGCTGAGCAGGGTCGCCAGCGCGTCGCGGTTGCGACCAAAGAACGTTCGGCAGACGTAGTAGTTGAGGTCGCGGCGGTCGCGGGACTTGCGCACACCGTTGACGAGGCCACGGAGCTCGCGCAGGCGGATGACGATGGCTTGCCACAGCGTGGTCCAGACGCGGCGCATCTACTGGCCTCGCGCAGGGGCTGGCGCAGGGACGACGGCTTGGCTGATCTTGGCGGCCAGCAGCCGCGCACACATGGGCGCTGGGTGGTGACTGTCGAAGAACTGCCCGGTGGTGCAGCCGATGGTGTTGGGATCACGGACGGCGACGAAGGCGAACCCGCGGCGGCTCGCGAGGGCGGAGAGGGCGGCGTCGAGCTGATCGAGCAGCGCGGCGATGTGGGCATCGGCGCGCAGCGCGGCGTAGGTGAGCGGGTGGACCGTCGGCGTCACCAACACAAGGTGCGCGCCGCGATCCTGCAACTTGCCTAGCACCCCAGAGATCCGGGCCAATCGCGCGTTGGAGAGCCGCGTCCAGCTGCGGGTTTTGTGCACGTCACGCTGCACGTACGTAGCCGCGATCGCCTCGACCTCGGCCACCGGCTTGAGCCAGCCCGGGCAGTACGAGAAGTGCCCATCGATGTGGCGCACGCTCTGTGGATGATCGGTCTTGGCGCAGAACGTCGTGAGATCGCGCACCAACCGCGGCCCCACCGCCCGACTGGCGCCCTTGGCGAGCAACCGCACCCCGTCGCGGGTCGTTTGGTAGGCCAGCCGGTCGGTGAACCGCAGCCAGCCGCTCTTGGTGTCGGCGAGCCAGCCGCTCGTCGCGCCCGCGCCAACAAATCCGCGCTGAAAGTCTTTGACCGTGCGCCAGCGGTTGGAGGTGACCTTGGGGTTCACAAAAAACGGGTCGATGCCGACGATGATGCGAGCCGGACGGCAGTCGTTGACCTGGAGCATCTGGGCGACGGCCTCGAGATCTTCCACGGTCGGCCCCGTCAGCCAGGCGTTCAGCACGTTCGAGCCGCCGATCATCGCCGCCGACATCGTCCCGATCGTGCTGCTGCCGAGCAGCAGCGTCGTCGGGCAGGCCGCCTCCAACCGCGCGCGGACCCAGCTGCGCTGGTCGTAGTCGCGATCGGAGACCAGCGTCTGCGTCGCGCCCTGTTTGGCGGCCAAGGGGTAGACCTCACCCGTGCGAAAACCGGCCACATCCAGCTGCGCGTTGAAGGCGAAGATGGCGCTCATGATCACGGCGATGACGATGAAAAAGTACTTCACGTGTGATTAGAACCGGTAATAAATGAAGGTGGAGGAGTAGTTCATCATGAGCAGCGCCGCCGACGTGACGATACCAAGACCGACCCACCGCAGCGGCTTCCAGGCCCGAAAATCAGTCTGGTAGGCGTTGTGGCCAGCCATCGCGATCACTAAGCCGCCCAACGCCAGCGCCGCGAGCGAGCCGTGGCTGCCCTCGTAGCCTGTCATCAGACCGCGTCCCCCCCAAAGGCCGAGAAACCAGGTCGAGGCGTGCGCGAAGGTGTCGGCGCGAAAGAACACCCAGCCGAGGGTGGCGGCGAGAAAGGTGACGCCGCGGCGCAGCGCGATGGGGGCCGCGTCAAACGTCGAGCGCAGCTGGTGGTACACCGCCAACAACGCGCCGTGGTAGAGGCCCCAGACCACGAACGTCCAGCTCGCGCCGTGCCAGAGACCGCCGAGGCCCATCGTGGTGATCAGCGTCGCGATGACCCGGCCCTGCGAGCCGCGGTTGCCGCCGAGCGGGATGTAGACGTAGTCCCGGATCCACTCGCTCAGGGTGATGTGCCACCGTTTCCAGAAATCACTCGGCGAGTCGGCCTTGTAGGGGCTGTCGAAGTTCTGCGGCAAGCGGATGCCAAAGCAGTGACCCAGCCCGACCGCCATGTCGGAGTAGCCGCTGAAGTCGTAGTAGATCTGGAGCGCGTAGCCGATGAGCGCGAGCCAACACGTCACAGCGCCATGCTCACCGAGCTCGAAGATGATCGGGTCGATGGCGTTGGCGAGGCGGTCGGCGATGAGCACCTTCTTGCAGAGGCCGACGGCGAAGAGGCCCACACCCGTGCGCCACGCGGGCCGCACCTCGTTGTGGCGCGCCTTGGTGAACTGGCCACCGAGCTCGCTGTACCGAGCGATCGGGCCCGCCACCAGCTGCGGAAAGAAGCTCACGTAGGCGAGGTATTCGAGGAAGCTCTTGGCCGGCTCGAGCCTGCGTCGGTAGACGTCGACCGTGTAGGACATCGTCTGGAAGGTATAAAACGAGATGCCGGCGGGCAGCAGCACCTCGGCGACGGTGGCCGTGGGATCGACTTGCGCCCCGGTAATCCAGGCCAACAGCGGACCCACCGACGCGACGATGAGGCTCCAATACTTGAAGTAGACCAGCAGGCCGAGGTTGCCGCACAGGGACAGCACCAGCAGGCCGCGGCGGCGGTTCAGATCGGTGACCCGCGGCAGCATCGCGCTGATGGAGAAGTCGAGCACCGACGAGAACAGCAGCGGCGCCAGATACCAGGCCTCGCCCGTGTAGGCGTAGAAGAACCAGCTCGACGCGCAGATGGCGACGAGCCGGGCGGTGCCCTTCGTCAACCACGCCGTGGCGAGCGCCAAGGGCAGAAACAGCAGTAGAAATTCTAAGGAATTGAATAACATGCGGGATGACGACGCGGCTGGGGTAGGCCGATCGTTGGGGAGGGGGCCGGCGCGCTCACGGAGCGCTCAACCCGGTGGCGGACGCCGCACAAGTACAGGCCGATCAAGGGGAAGTCAAGGATTCGATCGGGCGATCCGACCGGCGATCAGGCGTTCTCAGCGCCGCAGCAGCGCCGTCACAAACCGCTGCTCGGCGCCCGCTGGGGTGCGATGCACATGCCGATGCGACGCGACCAGCGTCAACCCCAAGGCGGCGGCCAAGCCCGGACCGTCGTAGCGCGCCGTCGGCAGCCCGCTGCAACGCTCTGGACCATCATCGGCGAAGGTGGAGACGATGGCGTAGCCGCCAGGTCGCAGCGCCCGATGCAGCGCGGCACGATAGCGGTCACGGTCGGCGTCGGTGACGTGGAACTGAAACGCTGCGCGGTCATGCCACAAGTCCACGCTGCCAGGGACGATGGGCGCTTCGCAGATGTCGGCGGCGAGCCAGCGTACGTGCGCGCCGCGATCACCCAGCCGGGCGCGGGCGACGTCGAGCGCGTCGGGAGACAGATCGATCGCCGTGAGGTGCGTGTAGCCGCGCGCCACCAAGTCGTCCACCCAGGTCGAGGCGCCGGCGCCAGCGTCGACGATGGCGCTATCGGGCGGCAAATTCAGGCTATCGAAGAGCTGCAGGGCGACGTCGAGATGCGGTCGAAACCAACTCACGGCCGTGGTCGCGCGACGGCCATAGGCCTGTTGCCAGTGTTCTCGCAGCGTCATGAATCCCCCAAGGCGAACCCAAATGCGGGCGCAGTGAGAGGGGGCGCCAACCCCGGTCGTTGTTACATGCCGACGTCTCGTTTGGGAGTCCTGCCGAACTCGGCGCTCTCTGGCATGCTCCCGTCATCTCAGCGTAGGAGTCCGACCATGCCAGCGCAACTCGACCTCAACCGGCTCAAACCGTGGCTGGGCACGCACCTGCCGACCGACCTCGCCGCCGCGTTCACAGCGCACCCGATCACCGCGACCCAGCTCGCTGGCGGCGCCTCGAACCTGACGTACACCGTCAGCGCCGGAGACGTAGAGGTGGTCGTCCGCCGCGCGCCGCCGGGTCGCAAGGCGGTGAGCGCGCACGACATGGTGCGCGAGGCGCGGGTGTTGCAGGCGATCCGGTCGAGCTTTCCGCTGGTGCCGAAGGTCTACGCGGTCTGCGACGACGAGACTGTGCTGGGCACCCAGTTCTTCGTGATGGAGCGCTTGCACGGCCATATTCCGGGCCGTTCGCTGCCGATGGAGGTGTCGCGGGAGCAGTGCAACCGGCTGATGATGGGCCTCATGGATCTGCACGCCGACCTGCACGCCATCGACGTGACGACGACCGATCTGCGCCAGCTCGGCAAACCGGTGGGCTACGCCGGCCGTCAGATCTCCGGCTGGTCCGGGCGCTATCGCGCGGCGCGGACAGACGGCGCGCCGAGCTGTGAAGGGCTGATGGCTTGGCTGGTAGACAACCTGCCGCTGGCGAGCGACAGCGCGCTGATTCACAACGATTTCAAGCTCGACAACGTGGTGCTCGATCCGGCCGACCCGACCCGCATCGTCGCGGTCATCGACTGGGAGATGGCCACCGTCGGCGACCCGCTGATGGATCTGGGCGCGTCCATGGCCTACTGGGTCGAGCGCACCGATCCGCCGGGCATGCAGGCGTTTCGCACTTTGCCGTCGACCGTGCCGGGGATGCCCACGCGCGCCGAGCTGCTGGCGCGGTACGAGGCGCGATCCGGTCGAAGCATCGGCGATTTTAGCTGGTACTACGTCTACGGGTTGTTTCGACTCGCGGTCATCGCCCAGCAGATCTACCTGCGCTTCACCCTCGGCCAGACCGACAACCCCGCCTTCGCCAGCCTCAACCAAGCCGTGCAATCCCTGAGTGACCAGGCTTGGCGGGTCATCCGGGAGTCAGCGCGCCGCCGTGACACCGTGGCTCGCCGCCAGGCGCTGCTGAGCGACAAGGCGCTGCGGCTGGACGGCAAGATCGCGGTCGTCACCGGCGCCAGCCGCGGCATCGGCGAGGCCGTGGCGCGGCTCTTCGCGGCTCAAGGCGCCCACGTCATCGTGTCGAGTCGCCGGCAGACCTCGTGCGAGATCATCGCGGCTGATATCCGCGCCGATGACGGCCAAGCGACGGCGGTGGCCTGCCACGTCGGTGACGCAGACGCGCGAGAAGCCCTGATCGCCGGGGTTATCGCGGAGCATGGCCGGCTCGACATCCTCGTCAACAACGCCGCCACCAACCCCTATTTTGGCCACATCCTCGACACCCCCATGGCCATGGTCCGCAAGACGGTCGACGTCAACCTGGCCGGCGTGTTTCACCTCTCCCAGCTCGCAGCGCGGCAGATGCGGGACCAAGGCGGCGGCGTCATCCTCAACACCGCCTCGGTCAACGCCCAGGTGCCGGCGGCCGGGCAGGCGATCTACTCGATCACCAAGGCGGCGATGTTGAGCATGACCCGCGCGTTCGCCAAGGAGTGCGGCGGCTTCGGCATCCGTGTCAACGCGGTGGTGCCCGGTCTCACCGAGACGAAGTTCGCCGCAGCGCTGACGGAGAACCCGGCGCTCATGGCCCAGCTGTTGCCGCAGATCCCCGAAGGACGCGCGGCGCAGCCTGAAGAGATCGCCCCGGCGTTTCTCTACCTCGCCTCCGACGCGGCCGGGTATGTGACGGGGACCAGCGTCACGGTAGACGGCGGCATGCTCGCCTAGGCGCCGTGCCCGCGAGACCGCCCGACGTCACCCATCTGCCACCCCGGAGCCACCATGGATTTCGCCCCTTCCGACCGCGTCACCGAGATGACCGCCCTGGCGCGCGCGTTCATCGCGCAGGAGGTGCTGCCTCACGAGCATTTCCTCATCAACCGCGGCTTCAAAGCCATGGTCGGTCAGCTCGACGCGGCGCGTGAGCTGGCCAAGCAGACCGGCCTCTTCGCGCCACATATGCCCGAGCAGCTCGGCGGCGCAGGGCTGACGCTGCTCGAGCAGGCGCAGCTCTCGGAGGTGCTGGGCGAGACGATCGCGGGGCACTACGTCTTCAACTTTCAAGCGCCCGACGTCGGCAACATGGAGCTGCTGCACGGCCACGGCTCCGAGGCCCACAAGGCGCGCTGGTTGACGCCGCTGGTGGCGGGCGAGCTGCGCAGCACGTTCTTGATGACCGAGCCTGAGTTCGCCGGCTCAAACCCCGTCTGGATGGGCACACAGGCGACGTTGCAGGATGGCCAGTGGTGCATTCGCGGCCACAAATGGTTCGCCACGGCGGCCGACGGGGCGCGGTTTGCGGTGGTCATGGCGGTGACGGAGCCAGACGCGGCGCAGGCCCACCAGCGGGCGAGTATGATCTTGGTGCCGACCGACACCCCCGGCTTCGATCTGGTGCGCAACGTCTCGGTGATGGGCCATGAGGGCTCGGGGTGGATGAGCCACGGCGAGGTGCTGTTGAGCGACGTGCGGGTGCCGGAAGATCACCTCATCGGTGTGCGCGGCGGCGGCTTCAAGCTGGCGCAGGCGCGGCTCGGACCGGGGCGAATTCACCATGCGTCGCGCTGGATCGGCGTCTGCAACCGGGCGCTGCACCTGATGTGCCAGCGCGCAGCGGAGCGCGAGCTGTCGCCTGGTCAGCCGCTGGGTAGCAAACAGACGGTGCAGACGTGGATCGCCGAGAGCCGCGCCGAGATCGAGGCGGCCCGGCTGATGGTGTTGCAGACGGCGTGGAAGATCGACCAGCACGGTCAGTTCCGCGAAGACGTCTCGCTCATCAAGTTCTTCGTGGCGGGGGTGATGCAGCGCGTGCTCGACCGCGCGATCCAGGTGCACGGCGCGCTCGGGATGAGCGACGACACCCCGCTCGCGTTTTGGTATGCCCACGAGCGCGCGTCGCGGATCTATGACGGCCCCGATGAGGTGCACAAGACCGTGGTCGCGCGGCGGATGCTGCGGCGCTACGGCATGCAGGCATAGCGTGGTCAGCTCAGCCAGCCAAGAAACTAGCTAGCGGCGCGATCCCGCTGCCACTTCTTGAGGCCCTTGCCGGCCATGCCACGCACCTTGTTCTGCAGAAAGGGCGTCCAGCCGAGCAGCATCCCCGGCGCGCCGAGGGCCATGCGCGTCCACTTGAAGAGATCGAACGAGTCGATGTGGCGCACGATCAGCCCATCGGAAAAAGTGAACTCCGCGTCGATGACGTTGACCACTTTGCGGCCGGTTTGGCTGAATGAATACGTCGCCACCCAGTGCGCCTTGCCGCTGCTGTCGTCGGCCTCGTAGCCCGATCCGACGACCTCCAGATCACTCGCCGCCTCGCACAGCATCCGCCACATGTCGCCAGCGTCACCGCCCTTGAGGTCCGGAAATACGGGGTCTGAGAAGTGAACGTCCGGTGCGTAGCACGCCGCCATGGTCTCCGAGTCACCGGCGGCGAAGGCGGTGTAGAAGCGCTCTAGGAGCGCGGCGTTGGGATGCATGATGGGCGACCTCCGGTCAGTTCTGGCCCGTCGCGTTTTGCAGGGCCTCTCGCAGCTTGTCCAGGCTGAAGGGTTTCATCAAGAAGCCAGGCTCGATGGCGCCCGCGGGCGTCGCGCCGCAGTCTGGGGCGGCCATGCCGCTCATGAACACCACCGGCAGCTCCGGCCAGCGGCTGGCGATGCGCCGCCAGGTCTCCACCCCGTCGAGGTTGGGCATCGTGACATCGAGCAGCACCGCCGCTACGTCATCGGGCGCGGCGTCGAGGAAATCCAGGGCCGCTTGGCCGCCGTCGACGGGCTGCACGCCAAAACCGAGCGCCTCCACCAGCTCGCTCAACACGTCCCGCACGTCGGTCTCATCGTCGACCAGCAAGACGCGCCCAACGCCCTGCCAGCCGGTGTCCCACACGCCCGAATGAAAGCGCGGTCCGCGTCGTGACTGCGCCGGCAGCCAGATCCGCACGCGGGTGCCGGTGCCGACCTCGCTGTCGATGCGCATCGCCCCGCCGTGGCCTGTCACGATGCCGCGCACCGCCGCCAGCCCCAGCCCGCGGCCAGTGCCCTTGGTGCTGTAGAAGGGCTCGAAGATGCTCTTGAAATGATCGACCGGGATCCCGCAGCCGTCATCCGCGACCTCAAATGCGACGTAATTTCCGGGGTCCAAGCCCGTCAGGGTGGGTGACGCAGCGATCGCGGCGCTGTCGAGACGCTCGCGGCCGATGCGGATGTGGATGACGCCACGTTGCGCCCCGATCGCCTCGGAGGCGTTGACCACCAAGTTCATCGCCAGCTGCTGCAGCCGGCCACGGTCGCCCTGCACCGTCGGCAGCTTGGGCTCGATGTCGTACACCACCTGCACGTTCGCCCCGAGCGAGGCCTCGATCAGCAGCGGGATCTCCTGCAGCAGCTCGTCGAGCCGCACCGCCTGCGTGTCGTGATTCGCGCCGCCCACGAAGTCCAGCAGCTGGCGCGTCAGGTCCGACGCGCGGCGAGACGCCAGCTGAATACGCTCCAGACGCGCGCGGCACGGCGTATCCGCAGGCAGCTCGTGCAGGGCGATCTCGGCGCTGCCGAGGATCGTGGCGAGCAGGTTGTTGAAGTCGTGCGCGATGCCGCTGCTGATGAGGCCCAAGCTCGCCAGTCGCTGCCCCTCCAACCGCTGGCGCATCACCGCCATGCGCTCCTCCTCGGCCTCCTTGCGCGCCGTTAGGTCTCGGACGATGGCGAGGTAGGTGCCGTCACCCAGCAACCGGCTGTGCAGCTCCAGGTGCGCCCACGTGCCGTCACCGCGCAGCAGCCAGCGCTCCGACAGAATCGAGTCCCGATCGTTGCGGTCGGGCAGGCGCAGAGGCCGGTTTTGTAGGTCCTGAGGCGCGAGCAGGCTCGGGAGGTCTCGGCCCAGCAGCTGCGCGCGGGTCAACCGCAGCAGCTCGCAGCCGGCCGGGTTAACGTCGATGAACCGCAGCTGCTGATTGCACGCGAAGATGCCGTCAGAGGCGCCCTCCATGATCATACGGTGGCGCTGCTCGCTGTCAGCCAGGGACTGCAGCGCCTCCTCGCGCTCCGTGATGTCGACCGACACGCAGAGCACCTGCCGAACCCGACCGTGGGTGTCCCGCTCAAACGGGGTGGACCGCAGCCAGCGCCAGGACCAAGCGCCATCGACGCCTTGGATGCGATAGCGCCACTCGACGACCTCGCCGTCTTGGACCGCCTCCCAGCCCTGCATCCAGCGCGCCGCCGCGGCGTGGTCATCGGGATGCAGGTGCAGCATGAACTGCGCCTGCGTGCGCCAAGCAGCGTCGGGGTCGGCAGTACCCAAGCCGCTGCGATCGGGCCCGTTGGAGTAGAGCAGCTCAGAGGACTCCAGATCGTACAGCGAGAGGTGCCCGGGCATCGTCGCGACGACCCGCTCCACAAAGTGGCGATTGCGTTCCAGCTCGTCGCGCGCCCCCTCCTCCGGGCTCACATCACAGATGAGGCCTTCGAGCTCCGTTGTGGCGCCGGTGTCATCGGCGACGCCATGACCCTGCTCCCACATCCAGCGACGCCGGCCCTGTCGGTCGCGGATGGTGTAGCTGATCCGGAACGAACGGTTCGCGGCGAGCGCGTCGTGCACGTGCGCCCACACACGGCCGCGATGCTCGGCCTCGATCAGGTCGCCAAACGCGATCTCGCCCGACAGGAAGGCCGACGCCGGCCAGCCCGTGATCGCCTCACAGCCCGGACTCATCGACACCATGGGCCACTCAGGTGTCACACGGCAGCGATACGCGATCCCCGGCAGCCGGTTGAACTGCGCGACCAAGGACGCAGCCGACTCAGCCGACGCGGACGCGGACGCGGGCCGTGGCGTGGCCGAAGACATGGGCGGAGGCTGGGGGGCAGAGGGCACGTGGTTGGCCTATAGGAAGGGATCGGTGCACGCCTTGCCACCGATGGTGGAGCCGACGCGACAATACTTGAAGTCCCCGGCCCAGGTCTTGTTGAAGTCGGCGAAGAAGCCCCAAGCCCGGAGATTCGGGCCGCTGGAGAGGAAGTGGCCGGTGAAGATGTCGGGCGCAAACCAGCCCAAGTCCTTGTCGCCATCGACTTTGGTGACGTGGAAGGCGTTGTCTTTGGTCTTCAACTCAGCGGCGTCGCTGCACCAGTACCACCCGTCAACCTTCACCTCGCGCCACTTGCCGGCGGCGTCTGTGTTGCCGGTGCGCAGGTGCCAAGTGTTGCCATCGACGATGAGCAGCTCTTTGCGACCATTGGGGAGCGCCGCGGTGGGATCTTCGGTGGTGAAATCGACGAAGCGCCACTTGCCCTGCATCTCTGGGTCGCCGCCCCTGCAGCTGTTGCAGGTGTAGTTGGTGCCGGCCTGCTTGACGCCGTACCAGGGCGCCTTGCAGCCGTACTTGCCGTCGTCAAAAGTCGCCTCGCAGCCCGACAATCTGGGGGTTTTGGTGCCGGTGGCGCTCTCCCAATCGCCGCAGGTCCACCACTTCGCTGCGCTCGCGCCGCCATCTGCGCTGCCGCCGTCGGTCGACGAGGCATCCGATGCTGTGCCGTCGCTCGCCGTTCCGGCGTCTGTTCCGGCGTCTGTTCCGGCGTCCTGGGTGACAGGCGGCGTCGAGGCTGCGGGGCTGCACGCCGTCATGGACGCGACCAGGGCGGTGACCAAGGCGGTGCGCAGGGCGGCGCACCGCCGGGGGGACAGGGACGAGTCGGTCCAACGCTTGGCGAGGGTCTGCATGAGGACTCCGGGATGCGACGCGCCGGTCAAAAAGCGGGCGCGCGCGGGCTAGGCCGGTGGGTGCGCAGCGGCGAGACGGGGCCGCCGGGAGACGCCGCCGGGGCACCGGCGCCGCCAGGACGAACCACCGCGTGTTTGCGCGCCCAGCCTGGCAGCTCGCGGCGTTCGCGGCTCAACCGCGCGTTCTTGAAGCGCGCGCGGGCGTGGTAGAGATACAGCCCAAACAACGAGTACGACTCGCGATCGCTGCGGGTGACCATGACCTCGCGGCCATCCACGCTCACGCTGATGGTCCGGTCGAGCACCGTCACCGCTAGGTGTACCCATTTGCCGAGCGCGATGTCGGCGAACGCTTGTTTGACGGGCACGATCCGAGTCGCCGTGTAGGAGCGCCGCAGCATCACCGCGTCCCGCGCGACGTCGACGAGGTAATAGTACGGGTACTCACCGTGGTAGTTGTTGCCGAGGATCAGGCCGGCCGTGCCGTCCTCCAGCATCATGTCGAGCTCGAAGGTGAAGTCACGCAGCGGGACTTCGCTCTTGATGAGGTAGTTGTAGTGCTTGTCACCGCGACCCACGATCGCGCCGTCCTTGACGTCCCACTGGCCGCCTTCGTGTACGGTCCAATCGTCGATGCTGTGGCCGCTGAAGAGCGCCACGGGGCGACGTGGCGGGCGCACTGTGCGGCGGATATGGGCGAGCCAAGACGACTCAAATGCGGCGAGATCGCGACCGAAGCAGTGCTGAAAAGCGGCGAGGCCATCTTCACCGGCGCGCACCTTGCGGAAGAAGAGGGGCACCTGCGAGCGATGCACCACGTGGTGGACCAGATAGTCCATCAAGCCCCAACTCTCGGCGTAGTAGATGTTCATGCTGCTCCCCGAGAAGCGCGACGCGGGGGCTGTGAGCAGGGTGCGCAGCGGCACGAAGGCGCGATGGGTGAGGGCGTTGGAGAGGTAGGCGAGCTTGCCCTTGTTGGGCGCCGGGATGCGGATCCCGCCGCCTTCGACGGCGTAGCTGCCTAGGTATTCGCTCATGCCCTCGTCAAACCAGATCGGCCAGTTGCTGCGGGTGTAGCGCGAGAAGTGATGGTCCTGGAACTGCTCGGCCATGACCGCGTGCACTAGCTCGTGAAAGAAGAGCTGCATGCTGTTGTTGAAGCGGTAGGTGACCACGGTGCGGGTGCTGCCGTCGTAGTAGCCGCCGTTGTTGATGAGGCCAGGGGCGTTGCGGCGGGCGTGGCGCTGGTAGCGGTCTTGCTCTTCAAACACCACGATCGTCGCGGCGACCCTGCGCATGGGCACGTCGAGCACCCGGCTCAGCTCTGCGTTGGCTTGGGCCAGAAAGCTGTCGAGCTTCTGCACGAGCGCGAGGGCGTAGCGCTCGTCGCTGTCGGTGCGCAGGGTGATGGCCTTGCCGTGCCACGTGCGCAGCGGCGCGTCGGACGCCACGCCGGCGGGGCGTTCGAAGACGCCGGGTCGCGCTTCACCAGGCGCGAACGCGACCGGCCGATCGGGCGCCTTGGTACAGGAGCCCAGCAAAATGGCCGCGGCGGCGAGGATCCCGACGAGCGCGGTCGCGCCGGAGTCGCTCAGAAGCCGCCGCCAGAGGGCTGACGTGTGCGATCGGGGGGCTGGTGGCGCGTTGTGCAGCGTGGGTCCTGTGTCGGGCGAGTGCGCGGCCCAGTGGTAGGATACTAGGTCTGGCGTACCAAGTCTGAGATTCTAGGTCTGCCCTCAGAAGGCGTCAATTGAACCGTCGGTTCAACCCGTTTGCATTCTCCAAGGTTACAGGCGGTTATCGAGCCGCGATGAACAGGACGCGCGAAGCAACCAGACGATTCGACCGGGGAATCCGGCGGACCACGCCCACGGTTCAGCGTGGCAATCCCAGGCGTGCCATGACCGTCTGCAGGTCTTGCCAGACCTCTCGTTTTCGCCTCGGCTGCTGACGCAAAATGGGCAAACCCCACGTCGCGAGCGTCGGCGTCCCAAGCAACGTATGCCAGCGACCACGGGCGGCGGCGACGCCAGGTTGCTTCAGCAAGAAGCGGCTCGCCGCCTCGCCGAGGAGCACGATGACCTCTGGGCGGACCGTGTCGATCTCCGTGCGCAGGAAGGGCGTGCAGCGCTGCAGGGCCGTATCAGCGGGGTCGGCGCCGTCGTGGAGGTGACAGCGCACCAGACCGGTCAAGAACACGCGATCGCGATCGAGCCCCATGGCCGCCAGCATGCGATCGAGCAGCGCGCCGTCCTCGCCGGCAAACGGCGTGCCGGCGCCGTCTTCGTCGGCGAGCGGACCGGCGCCAATCAAGAGAAGTCGGGCGTTCAGCGGACCCACGCCGTGCACGATGTGGCGGCGATGGCGGTTGAGTTCGCAGCGCTCGCAGTCCCCGATCCGGGCGTGCAGCGTCGCGATGCGGGTCTGCCGATCGGTCAGCGCCAACCCCGGATTCGGTCGCCTTGGGGCCGCCGCGGCGGGCGTCGGCGCGTCGGCGCGTGTTGGTGGCGGCGGCGCTGCTTGGGACGCCATCGTCAACGCTGGGGTGGCGAAGCGCTCGAACGCCACAGCGTCAGCGCCGCTCCACGCGGCCCACCGCAACGCGGCGCGGGCCTCCTCAAGCAACAACCACGGGTCATCGACCGCGCCCGTGGTGGTGGCGACGACCGAGGCGTCGACCGGCGTGGCGGCGACGACGGGCGGCGGCGCAGCCGATTCGGCGGCGGTAGGAGCGGCAGAGACGGGGTCAATCGGCTTCACGGCCGCAGGTTATCACCGGGTGGCGCGGCACGTCGACAGGGGCGATCAGACAGCGGCGACGCGAGCGACACGCGGCTGGCGCAGCGGGACCGGAGTAACGGTGCTCCAGCGGCGCGGAAAACTGGATCTCGATACGGGGAGCATGCAACGTCGAGCACTGAACAGCTTGCGCTGGCACCCCATCCCCCTCGCCGGCATTCAGAGGAGCACCCCATGCGAACCACCCTTGCACCGACCATCGCCTTGCTGATGATCGCCACCCTAGCGATCGGCTGTGGCAGCGACACCACCAAGACCCCGACAACCACCACCGACACGAGCGCTGGCTCAGACGCCATCACCACAGCGGACGGCGCTGGCGCGGACGGCGCGGGTACCGACGCCGTCAACGGCGACACGACCGCGGCGACCGACGCTGGCAAGACCGACGCTGGCACGACTGACGCTGGCACGACCGACGCTGGCACGACCGACGCGGGTCCGACGGCCAAATACACCACGTGCTCAGCGGTCGGCGACTGCGTGTCGGCGGCCTGCGCAGCCAACGCCAAGGATTGCGAGAAACCCTGCCTCGCCGACGCGAGCGCGGACGCCCTGCAGAAAGCGGTGCCGCTGCTCAGCTGCTACCAGTCCAAGTGCGTGCTCGGCGCGTGCAAAGACAGCAAGGAGCCCAAGTGCGCCGCGGACTGTATGACGCAGCAGTGTATCGGCGATTTCATCAAGTGCATCGACACCCCTGCGGTCGGCGCGGCCGCGTGTGGCACTTCGTTTGATTGTTTCGACGCCTGTGACCTCAACAAGGGCGCCGGATTCGCTTGCTACTCCACGTGCATCGACGCGCTGACGGCGGACGACACCAAGCTGCTGGGCGACGTCGGCGTCTGCATGGCCGCCAATCCGGGCAAAAAGCCCGACGAGGCCTGTGGCAAAGAGATGTTCGCCTGCATGGTTGGCTCGAAGTCGGGCGACAAGGCCTGCTTCAGCGTCTTCAAGTGCTCGACGGACTGCCAGAAGGACGGAAAGTCAGAGGACGCGTGCATGGTGGCCTGTCTCGGCGGCCTGACGAAGGCGGCCCAGGGTGCGTTCATCGGCCTCGCGCCGTGCCTCGGCGACGACAAGAAGATGACCAGCGATCCCAAGTGCCAAGCTGCCCTGAAGACGTGCCTCGATCCCAAGGGCACCGCCACTTGCGCGGCCACGTTCACCTGCGCCAGCAAGTGCCCGGGCGGCAACGACGACCCGAGCTGCATGTTTGAGTGCCTGCATGACTCGAGCTCCGCCGCCTATGACACGTTCCTCGAGATCTCCGCCTGCAACCCTCCAGGCGACGTGACGCCGACCAGCCCGCCC
>CALENB010000181.1 GCA_937910235.1 uncultured Myxococcales bacterium
AACACGTGCACGTATCGACTGGCCCTGCACACTTGCCGCCTGCGCACTGATCTCCAGAGGTGCATGGATCGCCGTCGTCGCAGGACGGAGGTGACCCCGCGACGGGCTTGGCGAGCACCACCGGCATGCATCCCGCGCCGCCCACACAGACGACCTCGGTCTGCTCCGCTGGCGTGGGCGCGCACAGGCCGGTTGTCGGGGCGCAGGCGTTCACGAGACACGGCTCCGTCGCGGTGGCACACGACACCACGGTGGCTGGATTCACGCGGCACGTGTGTGGAAATGCGGCCTTGTCACAATACAGGGTCCCATTGCACAGATTGCCGTCCTCCAGGGCACCGCAGTCCACGTTGGTTTGGCACGCGCAGATCGAATCTTGGCCGCCTTGGCAGACACCAGCGAGGCACCGGTCTTCCACGGTGCACGCGGTGCCATCGGTGCATGGGGTGTCGTCAGCGACCGGCTTATGCGCGCACGCGCCGGTGTTTGGGTCACAGGCGTACATCGCACACGGCGTGGCTTTCGACGGATCGCAGGAGACAACCGAGCTTAGTTTGGCGCGACAGCGGTGGAGCCGCGGGATCGTGTCGCAGAACTGCGTGCCGTTGCACGGATTGAGGTCATTTGGGCAGTCAGCGTCGACACGGCACGCACAGATCATGAGTCCGCCCTTGCACGCGCCGCTCTGGCACGTCTCGCCAGCGGTACACGCATCGCCGTCGTCGCAGGCCGAGCCCTCCTGCCCGCTGGCGCACGACGCCCCAGCATCTATCGTCTCCAACGACGCATCGAGCGCGCCGTTGGTGTCGTTCGCGCTATCCGCCGCTTGGTTGGCGGCGTCGCCATCCGGTTGCCGTTCGACCGACTCAGACGGATCACATCCGCTGAAGGTGGCCGCAAAAATCAGGCAGGCGACAGCTGCGTGCGCGGCCTGGAGCGAAGCGTGCTGCTGGCGTCGCATGGGCACTCCGAGCGTCATTGCGGGCGGGTCTGGCACGACCGGATGGGTGTCGGTCACGCCCTAGCGTGCCCGGCGCGCTGTCTGGCCCCGGCGCGCTGTCTGGCCCCGGCGCGCTGTCTGGCGCTGGCCTCCATGGCGGTCGGCGGTCACACAAGATCTAGAGCATACCAGCGCGTTGAAGGGCAAACAATCGACTCGGAGCGTGGAGGCGCCGAGGCCGACCCCATCTACGTGAACTCGTGAACTCCCTCCATCGCCGCCCTCGAGCCCTATTCTGTCAGAGGCATCGCGAACGGCCCCCGCGCGACGCGGCGGCTGAGTTGCGAGCGCGATATGTAGTATCGCCAGACGCGGGGTTTAGCCGCTGATCTAGCCCTTTATTTACAACTACTTATCAAGCGTATCCCTGTCAAAAATCATGCGGTATCCGCATCTCAGATCGCTATGATTAAAAGTGAGTACAGTCCGCGATTTCGTTAGAGTTCTCGGGATTCATCTCACACAACCACGAACACAGGATCTGTCATGCACCCCAACCTACTGAAAACCCTGAGCGCCGCTGCGCTGATAGGGATCATGGCTCTGTGCGTAACCAGCGTGGCTTCTGCGCGTAGTTTTGCCCTGGACGGCAACCTCTCGGACTGGACCGAAGCGGATCGACTCGACTCGGTGGCGGGCAGCGGAGTCGACGGCTTCAAGCTGTACGGCTATCACGACGCAGTCACCCACAAGTACCACGTAGCGCTAACGGCCGGTCAGGCGATCGGTACCAACACGACGTTCTGGTTGAACACCGACGGCAACCAGTCCACCGGCTACTTGGTCTGGGGGGTCTATGCAGGCGCGGAGTGGAACATCAACATCAGCACCGACGGCGCGCCGCACCTCTACACGGGCGCTGACGGTGAGACGTGGTCCTTGGGCCCGTTGAGCCACGCCTACAACGCCGCAAAAACGGTCTTTGAGGTTGAATTCGACGAAGCCATGGTGGCCTCCAACACGGCCATCAAGATGTGGGTGGACGTCAACAACAGCGTGTTCTTGCCAAGCTGGTACGGCCTCGGCGGCTACACCTTCAACGAAGTCGATGTGTCCGTACCGCCGATCCCACCGACCACGGGCGGGATCACGGTGGACGGTGACCTGAGTGACTGGAACCCGAACGACCGCCTCGACCGCCGGCCAGGCACCGGCGTGGTCGGTTATGAACTCTATGGCCGCTCCGACGGGCAGACCTACTACTTCGCGATTAGAAGCTTGCCGCCCGTGGCCGCGCCCGGCGCCAATACGACGCTCTGGCTGAATACGGACCGAAATCGTGCGACGGGATACAAGGTGTGGGGCATCGCGGTCGGCGCGGAGTACAACATCAACTTCGCTGGAGACGGGACCCCGCATCTCTACTCCGGCGCAGCTGCGCAGACGTGGTTGACGGGGCCGTTGCCACACGGCCGCAGCCCTGATGGCGCTGTGATCGAGATCGCGCTCGACCAGAGCCTGTTGCCCTCGTCCGCGTTGTCGATCGACATCTCCTTGGACGTCAACAACGCCGTGTTCGTGCCGGCGGACTTCACTGGCCCTGGCTACACGCTGTTTCACCTGGCAGACCTCCCCCCGCGCAGCCCGGATCGCCCCGTGCGCGTCGGAATCCTCTTCTCAGCGACCAGCGCGGCGAAATATTTCGCCGACAAGGCCTATTCGCAGCTGTACGCCGCGATTCAGCATCAGTGCATGCAGGCCGGCATCCCGTTCACGCTGCTGGAAGAGTCAGATCTGGCCGATATGAACAAGATCAAGGACTTCGATGCGCTCATTCTGCCCTATTTCGCCCATCTTCCGGCGGCGGCGATGCAGGAGGTCGAAGATACGCTCGTGCGGGCCGTATACCACTACAACATCGGCCTGATCACCGCGGGTAACTTCCTCACCAATGACGAGAATGGCAACGCCCACTCGGGCGACAGCTACGGGCGGATGAAGCACGTGCTCGGCGTGACCCTCGACGGTTACTTCGGGCCCGACAATTATAGCTTCGTCGCGGGAGCTGACCACCCAATCGTGCGCTCGTACGCCCCGGGTGAGGTGCTTGGCAGCTACGCCGCCGGCTATCTGCAGTACTACAAACAGCACTTCAGCGTGGCGAAATCGTTTGCTCAGGTCATCACCAGCACCAGCAGCCACAGTGTTGCGTGGGCCGTGGAATTAGGCGGGCGCAGCGTGCACTTCAGCAGCCCCGCGGTGATGGCGGACACCAACTTGATATGGCGCGCGGTGTTGTGGTCGATTTATGGCGACCAACCGTGGGTCGGCATGCAGGTGACCCGCCAAGCGGCGGTGGTCGTCGGTCGGTGTGACATGGATCAGTCGCAGGACGTCAACCAAGTCCAGCAACTCTACGGGGCGTTGATGCCCATCATCGCGACGTGGCAGACAAACTACAACTTCGTAGGCTCGTATTTCGTCAACATCGGCAACAAGCCCAATCAGGGCCAGACCACCAATTGGGCGTATTCTGCCGGCATCTACAATGCGCTCATAGACGCGGGAAACGAGATCGGGACGCACTCCTACACACACCCGAACGACACAACCCTACTAACCGAAGCGCAGCTGACGTTCGAGTTCAAGGACTCGCGAGACATCATCTCGGCGCAGCTGGGCATCGATGTTGTGGGCGCCGCTGTGCCCGGAAATCCCGAGAACCTCGCCGTCGACGCGCTGCTCGACAACTACTTCAGCTACGCGTCAGCGGATTTCTCGGGTACCGGCGCGGGCTATCACGGCGCGGTGGGTTTTCTGAAGCCGGACTCCAACATGGTCTACTTGGCGCCGAGCTTTTACTTCGACTTCACGATGATCGGTTTTCTAGGCTACACAGCCGCGCAAGCCCTAGCGAAGTGGCGTGAGCAGTACGACGCGCTGGCGGCCCACGCATCGTCACCCTTCATGGTCTGGCCGTGGCACGACTATGGTCCAACCAGCCAAGTGAGCGCGTCCTACAACGAGGCCATGTACACCGGCTTCATCTCGTATGCCTTCGCCCACGGCGCAGAGTTCACGACGGGCGCTGAGGCTGCCGAGCGCATCATCTCGTTGACCAACGCAGGCGTCCGCGTCGACACGGTCGACAGCGACACGTTGAAGGTGCGCGTCGGAGGTGATGTCGCGACCGGCGCCATGGCGCTGCGGGTGGAGACCTCAAACGGCAGAAAGATCGGATCGGTGGACACGTGGCCAGCGTTCAACGGTGACAGGGTCCTGCTCGGGGAGGCCGGTGGAACCTACGTCATCCATCTCTCCGCCACCGGCGCGACGACGCCCCACATCAGCAAGCTGCCGATGCGGGCCCGGCTGAAGGCGGCCGGCCTGGAGATGGGCACAGGCGGCAGTGGCGAGCTCACGTTCACCTTCACGGGCAAAGGCGCCGTCGACGTCAGCTTCCCCGGTGGCACGTACCAACCCGCTGCTCAGGGCGGCGACGCGACGACGTACAACAGCAACGTGCTCTCGATCGCGTTCATCACCGACGGCGATCACAGCTGCGTTGTGACCTGGTAGCCGGTGAAAACCGCTGTTCCCGGTAGGGCCGACTCGCAAGGGCCGGTCCCTACCGCGAACACTGTTAATCGCCGTCATCCGGCGCCAGCAGCAAGTAAGTCTCCGCGACCTCCAGCGTCCCCATGCGCAGCCGCAGCCCGAGCTCGCCGCCGTACACCAGCAGCGATTCGCCGGCGCCGGAGTCGTCCGTCAAACAGGCCATCGCAGGTCTTGGGATGCCCTCGGTCGTGGGCGCCGACACCTGCCAGACGCCGTCGTCGCCGTCGTCGCTCTCATACCGAACCTGCCGCACAGGCTGCGGCTGCGAGTTGGCCTTGAAGCGCATGGACGCGCCATCGGGCAGCGCGTCGTGCGGTTCGACGTAGACTTCGACCCAGCCCCACGTTTGCGGCTTGGGAGGGGGCGCTGAGGGCGGCTTGGCGGGCGGCTTGGTTGATTCGGTCACGGTGGGCTCCTTGTGCGGCGAGGGCAGCAAAGTCGACGCAAGTGCAGTAGGGTGCGCCGTCTTCGGCGCCGTAGCCAGCCGGCCGCCTCGGTCATCGTGTCTCTGCGCGGCTCAGCCGGCGCTTCTGGAGCAGTCCTCATGCGTGTCCTCGTAACCGCCTCCGCCGGCACTCAGCGGCTGCTCGCCGCCGAGTGTGGTGATCTCGATCTTCGGCCCCGCCGCGTCCCGGCGCATGGCGTCGAGCTGGATCTGACCTGGGAGGAGATCGCCCGCGCCCTCGTCCACCTGCGCATCGCGCAACGTGTGCTGATTCGCCTCACCCACTTCCCCTGCGACGGCGCCGATTCGCTCTACGACGGCGCGCGGGCGGTGGATTGGTCGCGGTGGGTCGACGCCAAACAGACCATCGCCGTCGCCGCGACGGGCCGGCTGCCGCGGGCCAACTCGCCGAGTCGCGAGGCGGGTCAGCTCACGCACCACGTTTTTGCCAGTCAGCGCGTGAAGGACGCGCTGTGCGATCAGCTGCGCGAGCAGGGTGGGGGCCGACCGACGGTCGATCTGGACGACGCTGACGTGCGTGTCGTCGCGCGCTTTCACGGCGACTCCTGCTCGCTCTGGTTGGATCCTGCTGGCGCCGCGCTACATCGCCGTGGCTATCGGGCGGAGTCGGGCGCTGCGCCGCTGCGCGAGACGCTGGCTGCGGCCGTCATGCGGGCGTCCGGCTGGCAGGGCAAGCGGCCGCTTATCGACCCGTTCTGCGGCTCAGGCACGCTCCTGATCGAGGGCGCCAGCGCGGCCTTGGGGCTGGCGCCTGGTCGCGATCGCACGTTCTCGGCGCGCAATTGGCGCCACGAAGGCAGCGAGCTTGGTCCGCTGCTGGCCAAGGCGCAGACCGCGGCGCGCGCGCAGGCCGAGCAGGCGTTGGCGTCTGCGAAGCTCGATGTGCTCGGCACCGATCTGGATCCCAACGTGCTGCGCCTCGCGCGTGGCAACATCGCCCGCGCTGGCCTCAAGGACCAGATCCGCATCGAGCAGGCCGACGCGACCCGCATGCCACGCCCGGCGCCCGGCACGGTCCTGGTCGCAAATCCACCCTACGGCGAGCGCATGGGCGGCGACGAGATCCTCGGCCTCTACGCCGCGCTCGGCCGCCATTGGTCGACTTTTACGGGCTGTGAGGCGCATCTGCTCGATGGTCACCGCGACTTCGCCGACGCGTTCGGGCTGCCCTGGACGAACTACCTCGAGCTGTCCAACGGCAGCCTGCCGGTGTTGCTGCGGCGCTACGAGCTCGGCGTGGATCAAGGCCGTTGACCAGGCCCGTGAACGGATCGCTGGTCCTGACCGACGTGGCGGTGTCTGCGGCGGAGCGACCGCTGCTGAGCGAGGTGGGCCTCTCCCTGGCGCCCGGCGCGCTGCTGGCGCTCATCGGCCCGTCGGGGCTCGGCAAGACCAGCCTCCTGCGCGCCGTCGCGGCGCTGGACGATTGGCGCGGTCACATCACGCTCGACGACCGCACCGCGGCGCAGTGGGGCTATCCAGCGTGGCGTCGCGCGGTGGTGCTGGTGCAGCAGCGCGGCGTCATGCTGGCAGGGACCGTTCGCGACAACCTCGCCGCAGGTTTTGGCCTCAGCGTCGCCGGGCCGCCGCCACCGGAGGACACGACCGACACGCTCCTGGCCGACCTCGGCCTCGATCGTCGCGTCGCCGACCAGCAAGCCGATCGGATCTCCGTCGGTCAGGCGCAGCGGGTCTCGTTGGCCCGCGCCTTGCTCGTCCAGCCGCGTGTGCTGCTGCTCGACGAACCGACCGCCGGGCTTGACCCCGAGGCCACCCGCCAGGTTGAGGCGGTCATTCGCCGCGCCTGCGCCGGCGGTATGTGCGCGCTGATTGTCAGCCATGACCCCGATCAGCCGACGCGATTGGGCGCGGCGACCGTCGACCTGGCGCGTTTCCGCGCACCTGGTTCGGCCGCGGCGGCGCCACCCCCCGAAGGCGACTCCGCCACCACAGAGCCCCGCCATGCCCGCTAATACCCCGGCGATCCTGCCTTTGAGCAGCTTCGATCTCGCCGTCGCGAGCGCGCTGGTCCTCGTCGCAGGCGTCATCAGCGTCGCCATGCGTGTCGGGTTGCATCGGCAGCTCGCCGTCGCCGCCCTGCGCACGTTGGTGCAGCTGGTGCTGCTCGGCTACTGCCTGGAGTTCCTCTTTCAGCTCGACGCCGCGCCGCTGGTCCTGGCTTGGCTCGCGCTCATGATCACCGCCGCCGGCCGCGCCGCGATGAAGCGACCCTCCCGCACCTTCCGCGGCGCCTTCCTGCGTGGCTGGGCCGCGCTCGCGATCAGCGCGGTGCTGACGACCTTCACCGTCACCGCCGCCATCATCGGCATCGACCCTTGGTATGATCCGCAGTACCTCATCCCGTTGGCCGGCATGGTGCTGGGCAACAGCCTCACTGGGATCTCGCTCACCGTCGACAGCCTGCTGGAGACGCTGGACGCCCGCCGCGGCGAGATCGAGTGCCTGCTCAGCCTCGGCGCGACGCGCTGGGAGGCCGCCCGCGGCGCGATCCGGACCGCGCTGCGGCGTGGCATGACCCCGATCCTCAACGCGATGGCCGTGGTCGGGCTGGTCTCCATCCCCGGCATGATGACGGGTCAAATCCTGGCCGGGGCGCCACCCATGGAGGCCGTGCGCTACCAGATCATGGTGATGTTCATGCTCGCTGGCGCCACGGCGGTCGGCAGCATCATCGTGGCCTGGCTGGTCTATCGGCGCCTCTTCAACGACCGACATCAACTGCGAGCCGAGCTGATCGAGCGCCGCAACGACTGAATTCCCGGCCTCTACGCGGGCTCAGCCGCCCAGGCAGGCGTCTCGCTCGGCGCCGCACTTCGTGCTGTAACACGTCGTCGCGCAGCTCGGATCCGACGATCCCGCGCAGGCCTGGGCACAGGTCACGCTGCGGCAGAGGGCGAGGGCGAGGTAACGGTCCGCGCTGCTTGGCGTGGTGCGCCTCAAGCACTCAAACGTGCAGATGCCCTCGGTTTTGTCTTGCGACAGGCACAGCGCGCGACACGGGTCGACCTCTGAGCAGGTGAGGACGCCCTGGGGCTTCACGCACGCCGCGAGAACGCTGCCGCACGCCCCGGGCGACTCGCCCTGCGCGAAGCCGGTGTAGCAGTTCACGACCGCCTCAAACGTCGTCTGCGCCTCGACCGAGCCGGTGCCATAACACTTCGCGTTGCACTTGAACTCCAAGTCGTTCAGGGCGATGCCACAGGCCCCGCTGCATTGCAGCACGCCGAAGCAGTCGGTCTCGCCGACCGCGCCGTCCGCGCCACAGGCGAGCGCCTTGTCGTAGCAGTCGATGTCGGCGTCCTCCGCGTCACTGGCGGCGATGCACTTCCACAGGGTGATAAAGGCGCCCTGCTCGCGCTGTCTCATGTCTCCGAAACACGCACCTGAGCACCCCATGTGGCCAATGCACGGCGCCAAGCAGTCCAGCGCTTCACCGCAGCCTGAGTTCCCCGTCGCGCCGGGCACGGAGCTGCAGGCGACCGCGAAGCCCCTGCAGCGCGTCCACATGCACGCCGTCATACAGTTCGGATCGGTGCTGTTGAGGCAGCGATCCTTGGCGCAGACATGAATCGCGCATTTGGTGACGTTGGTGAACGCGTAGACCGCGCTGAACGAGCCGACCTTGAGGCAGTCGGTGACACAGCCGGGGCCCGGTTTCACGGCGCAAGAGGCGACCGCACAGCTCCAGAGCGCGGCGCAGCCCTTGTACGTGGCCTCCGCCGTCGGGAGCCCCTTGATGTCGTCTTCGGGCCCGGCTGGCCAGGCCATCGCAGGCCGGATGCAGTCGGCGGCCGTGGCGCCAACTTCGCCGCAGCCGGGAATCTGAACCACCTCCGGCGGCGTGTAGTGGTACGGGCTGCCTTCGCCACATCCTGCAGCAGCGACGCAGCCAATGAGGGCGATGTCGATGGTCCAAAAGTGTTTCACATCTATTCCTTACGCGGCGATGACCGCGTGGCCATCCTGGCCATCGCGTAGGCCAACACCACGCCTGATCCAACTAAGGCGCCGCCAGCGAGGCGTACAAGGATTGGTTGGTTCAACCCCAGTCCAAGCGCGCCGATGGCGACGCCGAGACCGTGGAGAAGCAGCGCCGGGCGTGACCGCGACGCGGGGAACAACTGCCGCATTGGCGGCACCTTGGTGTGACCGACGATTGGCGCGTAGCGGTGAAACCAGACCAGAAAGGGTCCGATGCGCGTCAACATGCCGTGTACGATCAACCCGCCCCAGCCAAACACGGCGAACCAGCCAAACAGGAGGGGCCAACGCGCGTCGTCGGACACGAGACTCGCGATGGCCGTCGTCACGATCAACGGACCCACGCACAGGCCCGCCTGCCAAAACCGCACGCTCATGTCGACGCGTTTGCGCCTGCGATCGGCCAGCATTCTCAGCACAATCGCGGGGTGCACCAGCCAGACCAGCGCCGCGGCGGGCAGCGCCAGCCAAGCTACGGTGCGGGGCTCAGCGCCCAAGAGCGGCGCCAGGGCGGCGCCGAACACGCTCGCGACAAGCACGCCGAGCCCCACCAACGCTGGGCGTCGCGGAAACTCGGCGGTGAGGTAGAACATCGGGATGATCTTCGTCGACACACTCGTCAGCAGGACGCCGATCCAGCCCAGCAGCCCAATCGTCACGTGGCCACCGATCAGCGCCATGCGGTTGGCTGGCAGCGCCAGCTGCGCCCAGCCTGAGGCCATGTAGACCCCGTACAGCCCCGTCACACCGAGCGCCAGCACCGCAGCGCGCATGCCGTGGACCTCGACCCGGTGCGCCCCCGCAGCGCGTGACGTGGCCCGCCCGAGCGCCACCGCCATCGGCAGCAGAAACGCGATCAGCGCGCAGCCCAGTGCCACCGCCGCGACGGTGAACGCAGTGGACGACGGCCGCATCAGCGCGCCGATGAGGGCGACCGCACCGACGACCCAAGCGACGAAGACGCCGTGGCCCAGTCGCACCAGCGGCACCGGCTGGCCGGCGAGCACGGGCACCATCTGGTAGAGGGCGCCGAGCATCACGCTGCCGAGCAAACCAAGGGTGCCGATGTGGGTCACCGCCATCAGCGTCGGGGTCCACCGTGACGTCAGCTCCGGTCCGAGCAGCAGCACGAGCCCAGCGGCGACCAACGACAGCGGCGCCAAACTAAAAAACGAGGCCGGAATACTCAGCGGTGGGCCCTGATCAGGCTGCAGTCCGGCGGAGTTCGCCGCGCCGAGCTGCACTACACACCCCGCAGGTGCAGGAGGGCCGAGCCGTCTTCGAGCGCGACCAGCTGCCAGCGCACCGCGCGGTCCGCGAGCAGCGGCACCAGCATGCGGGGATAGCGCGGCAGCCAGTACAGCCGCACCTCATCGCGCGCCAAGGCCGTGGTCGCGCCGAGCACGACCTCCATCGGTTCGGGCGGCTCGAGGTCCGACAGGTCGCTAGGGCTGACGCTGGGCTCCTCGACCACCACCACCACCGCGAAAAGGCCGCCGTCGAGCGGCCGGAGCGCGACGCCGTGGCCACGGCTGGTCAGCAGCGTGAGCAGGGGCGTCGGTCGAAACGGCACGGTGAGCAGCAGCGCCGCGCCGCGCGGAACGGCTGCCAGAGACGTGAGGATGTCGTCTAGCGGGTCGCGGCCCGTGGCCAAAATGGGGCGCACGTCCAGTGTGGTGATGGCCTGCGTCGCGCTGTCAGGCGCCCCGCTGCGTTCGTCGGTGCCGCGCTGTGCTTCGCCCATGATCCCCCCAAGCGGATGGCCCGGTCTCTTCACCGGTCGGGAAAACTTTTCTGACGGCCCGTCTTGAAGGCCTAGAATGCCTATGCCACGGCGGTCTCATCTTCACCATGGCGCTGCTCCCGCCATCAAGCCCACCACAAGCCCCACCACCAACCCCGCCACCAAGCCAGCCGCGCGCCCCGCCAGCTTCAGGAGATTTGCATGTCTGACCCCATCGACCTCACCGCCTTCGCGACCCACGACCACCGACAGTGTGACCTGCTTTGGGCAGAGGTGGAGGCCGCTGAGGGGGACTCAGACGCCGCGCTTGCGGCCTGGCAGCGCTTCGCCGACGCCATGGAGCGCCACTTTCAGATGGAGGAGCAGGTGCTGTTTCCCGCCTTCGAGCAAGCTACGGGGATGCATGGCGCCGGTCCAACGGTGGTGATGCGCGCGGAGCACCAGCAGATGCGCGGTGTGCTCGCCACGATGGCGGAGGCGGCGGCGGCCGAGGATATCGATCTCCTGCTCGACCACGGCGACACGCTGCTCATGCTGATTCAACAGCACAACGCCAAGGAGGAGGGCATGTTGTATCCGATGTCGGCGCGGGCGGTCGGCGCCAGCTGGCCAGCGCTCCATACGGAGATCATGGAGCGGTTCTACGCCTAGCGCAGTCTGCAGCCGCGCCCGCGAAGTCAGGGCGGCGTCGTCGAGCAATACGGCGAAAAAGTGCCCTTGCAGTAGCCGGTCGCCTTGCAGTCCGTCTTCGTGACCCATGGCCCCCACACGTAGTTGGCGGTGCTGTAGCCGCACGAAGCGCTGTCGCCGGAGCAGCCGCGGAGCGCCTCGCGTTTCAGGATCTTGCCGCCCTTCTCGGGGCCCGAGCACTTGGTCTCGGTCTCAGAGGGGTAGGTGCTGCACGTGACCCCTTTCGCCTCATACTCCCCCAACGCGCTGCAGCACGCCTGCGAGGGCGTGCAGGGGCTGCCGCAGCTCGGGCTGCTGAACTTCACCTCGCAGCTCTGCCACGCCGGGCATGTCGTCTTCGTGGTCCACGCCGACCAGACGTAGTGCGCCGCCGCGTAGCTGCACGACGCGCTGGTGCCGGAGCAGCCATAGAACGCCGCCCGCTCGACGATCGCGCCGCCCTTGCCGCTGCTCCCGCACTTCTGCTCTGATTTGATCGACCAGCTGCCACATGTGGTGCCCGCCGCGCTGAACTCGCCCGTCGCCGTGCAGCAGGCTTGGCTCGGCGTGCACTCCGTCACGCACGTCGCCGCGCCCCAGCTGACCTCGCAGACCGCCGTGGCAGCGCAGGTCTTGACGGTGGTCCACGGCTTCCACACCAGATCCTGCGTCGATGAGCTGCACCACGTGCTCGTGCCGGTGCAGCCCTTCCAGCCCTCGCGGGTCTGAATCGCCCCGCCTTTGCCGCCGGCCTGCCCGCCGAAACACTGCTCCTCCTTCTTCCAGGCGCTGGTGCCGCACGCGCTGCCTTTGGCGACGTAGAAGCCGTCCTTGTCGCAGCAGGTCGAGCCAGCCGAGCACTGCGTCTTCTTCGTGCACACGCCCTTGCTGCCGGCGTAGTCGACCTCGCACGTCTCCAGGGCCGCGCACGTCTTCGCGACCTTCCACGGGCTCCAGGCGAAGTAGCTGGAGACGTAGCTGTAACAGCTCGTCGAGCCGCCCGAGCATCCCGCCACCGCCTCGCGCACCGACAACGTGCCGCCTTTGCCGCCCGCGCACTTCGCCTCAGTGTCGACCACGGCGGTGCCGCAGGGCGTCGCCTTGGCCGCGTATTGCCCGGCCGCTGTGCAGCAGGTGCTACCGGGCTGGCACTTCGGCGCGCCGACGCATGTGCCCGGTTGGTTCTTGTCCGTGACTTGGCAGACCTCGTTGAACCCGCACGTCTTCCAGGCCTGCCACTCGCCCCAGACGGGCGTGGTCGTCGTGGTCGGGCAGGTCGTCGCCACACCGTCACAGCTGCTCACCGCGTACCGGATCGAGATGGCGGCCCCCTTGCTCGCCGAGGCGCACTGGTACTCGGTCTGAACCGCCGTCGTCCCGCACGGAACCCCCGCTTTTCCGGGCGGATGGACACAAGCGCCGTTGCTGCACGTGTCTTGGGTGCACAGCTTGCCGTCGTTGCACTGTGCGTCGCCGGTGCACTGCGGCGCGACCCCACACGTCGGCTTCGTCCCCTCGTTCACCAGCACACACACCTGCCCCTGCGCGCACGTCTGCACCGTCTGCCAAGCGGTCCAAGCCACGTCTTTGTCGGCGACGCTGCAGGTATCGGCGCTGGTGCCATCACAGCCCGCGACGGCCTCGCGCCCCCGCAGGCTCGCGCCGTCACAGGCCCACGCTTGCTTCAGGGTCGCCGTGCCGCAGGCGCTCCCGGCCAGCTTTGGCGCGAAGGTCGCCGGATCGCAGCAGGCGCCTTGTTGGCAGCACCCGGCCTTGGCGGTCGTGGCGCATTGACCCGTCGCCGCGTCGCAGGTCGCGCTCAGGCACGGCGCGCCGCTGACGCAGTCGACGTCGGACTTGCAGCAGCCCGGCGCAGGTTTACCGGTGCACGCGCCGCTCGCATCGCAGCTGTCGGCGGTGGTGCAGGCCACGCCATCATCGCAGGCCGCGCCGACCACGGGCTGCAGGGTCAGCAGCGACACCTGGGGCTGACACGAGAGGCACGGGCTGCCGGTGACCGGCCCCGCCGCGATGCAGCTGCCGCCAGATAGGCAGTAGCCCGGAGCGAGTTGGTGCGAGCAACCGCCGTTTTTGCAGCCGTCGAGCGTGCAGGTGAGGCCGTCGCTGCAGCCTTGGGGGCAGGTGCCGTCGTCGCTGATCGGGCCGGCGTCTGGGGGCTGGGTGTCGTATCCCGCAAGGGCATCGGGCGACTGCGTGTCGTGTTGGGCGGTGTCGGTGACGGCGCCGTCCGGCTCAGTCGTGTCTTGTGTTGCGCTGTCTGGGGCCGCGCTGTCTGGGGCCGCGCTGTCTGGCGTCTCGCCGTCGGGCTGCGCCCCGGTGTCGTGCGTCGGGCCGTTGTCCGCGAAGAGAATCGCGTCCGTGTTGGCGAGGAAGCCGCCGCCGCCAGACAATATCAAAACGGGGGTCTTCGCGGTTTCGCCGCAGCCACTCAGCGCAAGGAGCCCCAAAATCAAGGGGTACAGTAGGATGTGGGGTGTCGACATGATGCTCTCGGGCGAGGAGGGACGCGCGTCAGCGTACCACGCTGCGAAACTGCGTCGCCAAGATTGACTGCGTCGTAGACACCCCCTCTCAAGCTCAAGCCCTCCAAAGTCGGTTGCTGGGAGGGCTGTTTTCAGCCTGTTCAGCGCAGTTGGACGCGTCGAACCACCATTCGCAGGCCATAAGGGTGGCCAAATTTAAAACACTTTTTAGCCATGGAGTTTTTTGCGAGAGGGTCAAGTATTGCAGCCAGCCACGAGTAGACGATGTGATGCTGGAGTTCGACGTGAATCCCGGTTGACTGAGGGGGCATAGCTCATGGCCGCGCGCTGGTGCGTTGCCAGTCGGATCGAACAACGCCAATGACCACGACATGTCGGGCGTGACACACCTTCCAACCCCAGCCCCATCCACAACCAACTCCGACCCCTCCTCAAAGCGATAACAAACCTGCGCACCCTGCAGCCCGGAAAACCGCGCTTTCTGCCCCTCCAGACTAGCAAAAACACACTGGTCATACCCCTGATCATAAGGACACACCTGCACCCGGAACGGCCAAAGCCGCACGCTCTGCGTCGCCCCGCCAGGGGTGGTCTCTATTGGCGCGCAATACCCGGTCTCGCCGGTCTGCCCCACCGTCGGCACCACAGCCGCCACATAGTCATTCTGCCCGGCACGCAAGTTCTCAAAATCGAGTCCCGAGCCGGGGTCGAGGTAGTTCATCGCCCGGCTGCCGTGATCAACACCAGCCTCCTTCGGCGCCACCGTCCGCACCCGATTGTACGCCCAGAGCATCGGCTGGTAGCCGTCCATATGGTCGAACATAGCGCTCTCCGCGTACTTCGCAGCCTTGCTCTTGCCCGCAAACGCCCAGAAGTTCGTGCCAAGCTCCAGCAGCGGGCTCATGGGGTTGCCGGGCAGCCACGGCCGCACACGCGCCAACCAGGTAGGGTTGCTCGCGCGGTATGATGTCCGGTCCCCGATACCGAACCCCCGTATGCCGGTGGCGAAGCCGTCCACATAGTTGCCTGCCACCCGCAGTCCGTGCTGAGCCGGGACCGGAGATCCGTTCGGGAGCCCCGCTAGTTTTGTGGCGATATGCAGACCCGTTGTGTGATTCTTCCACGCCGCATCGGTGTGCTTCTGCACGTAGAACATGTCGGTACCCACCGCCTTGTTCGTGTCGTCTGCCTGTTTTTGGGACTGTTCTTCAGTTGTTGGCGGTCGGTAGGTGCTCAGATGTACGGCCGACGAGGCGGTGATGTGATTGGCGCAGACGCTGACGTCGTCTATCCATCCCGCCAAGGCCACGGCCCTGCTGCTCATTGATAGCTTGCCGTCCAACTCAGCTGTGCCGTTGAAAGCTGTCGCGATGTTGGCAGGTTTTTCGTGAGCGCTCGCAGCACCCACTGCGCAGATGGCGTTGGACTCCACTCGCAGGCCCCGTGTCATCGCCAGCTCAAGGGTGACCAGATCATGCCACAGGTTGTGGGTCAGCCGTACGCAACGCCCCCAAGGTGTGGATGACGCCGTCTCCGCTGATTGCGGCAGCGCGCCCAGCTCGGGCTGCAAGCCGTTGTGGTTGAGGGTGATGCCCTTTGATGCCGCGGCGAATGACGTTGCCGCCAGCGCCCGTAACGGCGGCGATCTTCGCGGCGTCAGGGGCCAGGCCGGCTGTGAGGCCCACGCAGTTGTTCGCGCTCGCCGCTGTAGGGGCTGGCGGGGCGGATGGTGGCGCGGCTGGCCACGGAGAGCCTGGTTTCATGCCGTCAGCCGTGTCGCAGACGGCCGGCCGTGGTGGCGGGACCATGGGGCCCACCGTCACGAGGTCGTCCGTTCCGAGGTGCAGAATGATGTTGTTGTTTTGCTGGCCCCAGCATGGCCAGGGAAGGGGGCGGAATCCTCGGCATCTGCGGTGGTGGCCGCATCTGTGGACCCCGGATTGTCGGCCTGCGAGCTACAACCGGCGGCGAGGCATGCGACGGCCATAAGCAGCAGGCGTGAGCGGGGCGGCAATCGAATCACAGCGGGTCCTCGGGCGTGGCGGCGGGCGCGGTAGAGCCTGGGTTGCCGCCAGGATGCCTAAGGGTCAACGTAGGAGCCAGTCCAGAGCGTCGTGTAATATATAGTCCCGCCACCTACCGCCAGTCGACGGTGACGCCGCCTCGCGGGTGGGGCATGGGTGGGAATTCGTCGAAGTCGCCGTCGATGCCTTTCATGCGCCAAGTCTTGTCGGTGCCGATCACCCAGGTACCTTCGGGGGTGACGAAGACGCGGTCGTAAACAATGGACTCCTTATGCAAAGCGAGTTTCCCCGTGACGACCGTCCACTTTCCATTTCGCCACCGGAACCACCTAGACAAATATGACTTCTGGTTCGAAGTTCCTCTCGTCACATACGGCAGGCTTGTGGAGCAAGTCCCACCTGCTTCCAAGATTAGGAATCGAGCAAAGAACCCTGGATGAGGTCCCGGGAGTGGGATAAGCCCCCTCGGAGCATATTCTGGTGCCAGGAGGGCGCAGGGAAAAGATTTTGTCGCTATCTTCAATTCACTGAGGCCCAACGTGGTGTGATCAAACGCAAGCAGTGCCCCAGTTTTCTTAGTGAGGTGACTAGCGCGCAACAATCGCCCCTCTTCCCATGGTACCCCAAAGTTGAACGTCGCCCCATTAAGCGCGCTCTTATGGAGGAGCGATGAGGCAAAGCTCTCTGTGGCCATATTGAAAACTTGCACGATGTGGTCCCCGTTGGCCTTCATGGGCTTTGCCTGGAAACTCTGTAGCAATGGATAGATGTGCAGGTTTGGTCCGACCCGTACACCAATCCCATCGCGCGCGAAGGGCAGCTCGGTTTTGCTGTTGTACGTGAGCCCGGTGCCAAGATCGAGCACCCGGATTGAGCGGCACCCCCAATCTGTTCCTCCCATCGACTCAATGACTTCAGGACAGGACCAAGGGAAGTTGGCTGGATCGTCGATCTGCTCGGAAATACTGCCATTTGTTCGCCCGCCAAGTATGTATAATCGCTGGTCATAAACGCCGAGTGCAGGCCCCCCCCGTTTTTCAGGTAGTGTCGCCAGCGCTTCTTGCCAGACGCCTCGGGCGCTGACGAAGCGGTCGATGTTCCGAACCGTAGACGTCTTTCCCGACCCGCCGGCCACGTAGATGACCGTCTGCCACGGAGCTTTCAAAACCACACTGGCGAGCACCTGATCAATACTATTTCGACACTGCACGGTGCATAGGCCGCCGCCAGTCTTGATGACGCCCGTGACCGCCGGGTTCGGGTCCCACAGCTTGCACACGTCGGGCGGCGAGGCCTGCCACTGACAGCTTGTTACGGTCGCCGTTGTGGTGAGGGTGACCTGGCTCCAGTTCGGCAGTGGATCAAGAAACCCGTGCTTGGGGTTGACGGAGAGCCAACCGGCGTTGGTGCTAGTGGCGTTCCCGACCGGTTGCACGCTGCCAATATCCCAGGGCTTGTAAACATATTGGGCATAATCAGGATAGGCGATGATGTCGGTCGCGCTAGTGTCGAGCGCCACGGTGTCTGATTTGGATTCACCGTCGGCAAAAACGTCCAACAGACCTGTATCTTCTCCATCCTCGCTGCCATCATTTGCGGCGTCCAGCGGGGGGTTAACAGTGGAATCTGAAGAGATGCTGTTCCCGTCATGAATGTCGATTGCTGAGGCGTCCTCAGAAGCGACGACGTCCAGAGTTCGCTCGCTATTAGCCCCGTCAAATCTCGGTGAGTCCGCGTCGATGTCGGAATTGTCGCCATCATCCACGTGAACTCCGGCTTGAGGGTTTGGAGAGCAAGCTACCAAACCAACTAACACGGTGGCGATCAGAGCGAATTTCATTGGCGACACCTCATTTTGCTCTCCACAGAACACCGCTGAGAGGCCATTTTGTTCGCTTTCTGTGTGTAAATCAAGTTTGAAGATGTCTCATAACCCTTTGGCGGTTGGCAATCCAATGAAGGGACAGTCGACGCGCTGCACGCGTCATAAAAACACATGCCAAGGTCTGCTGCCGGAGGCGCACCGACAGGGGAGCTTGGCGCAAAGTACTGCAGCCAGCCACGCTTGGTCGTGCTCTTCGCCATGATAGAAGTGAAATCCGGCTGTGCTAAGGGACATAGAGCATGGCCGTTATAAAAAAAGTCGTCGTCGTGATAAGCGGTTGTCCACGTAGCAATCGCATCACACCCCCCAACCCCAGCCCCATCCACAACCATCTTCGACCCCTCCTCAAAGCGATAACACACCTGCTCACCCTGCAGCCCGGAAAACCGGCCTTTCTGCCCCTCCAGACTAGCAAAAACGCACTGATCATTCCCCTGATCGTAGGGATAGAGCTGCACCCGGAACGGCCAGAGGCGCACGCTCTGCGTCGCTCCGCCGGGCGTGGTCTCCATCGGCGCGCAGTACCCGGTCTCCCCCGTCTGCCCCACCGTCGGCACCACAGCCGCCACGTAGTCGTTCTGCCCCGCGCGCAAGTTCTCAAAATCGAGTCCCGAACCGGGATCGAGGTAGCTCATCGCCCGGCTACCGTGATCAACACCAGCCTCCTTTGGTGCCACGGTCCGCACCCGATTGTACGCCCAGAGCATCGGCTGGTAGCCGTCCATATGGTCGAACATAGCGCTCTCCGCGTACTTCGCAGCCTTGCTCTTGCCCGCAAACGCCCAGAAGTTCGTGCCAAGCTCCAGCAGCGGGCTCATGGGGTTGCCGGGCAGCCACGGCCGCACACGCGCCAACCAGGTAGGGTTGCTCGCGCGGTATGATGTCCGGTCCCCGATACCGAACCCCCGTATGCCGGTGGCGAAGCCGTCCACATAGTTGCCTGCCACCCGCAGTCCGTGCTGAGCCGGGACCGGAGATCCGTTCGGGAGCCCCGCTAGTTTTGTGGCGATATGCAGACCCGTTGTGTGATTCTTCCACGCCGCATCGGTGTGCTTCTGCACGTAGAACATGTCGGTACCCACCGCCTTGTTCGTGTCGTCTGCCTGTTTTTGGGACTGTTCTTCAGTTGTTGGCGGTCGGTAGGTGCTCAGATGTACGGCCGACGAGGCGGTGATGTGATTGGCGCAGACGCTGACGTCGTCTATCCATCCCGCCAAGGCCACGGCCCTGCTGCTCATTGATAGCTTGCCGTCCAACTCAGCTGTGCCGTTGAAAGCTGTCGCGATGTTGGCAGGTTTTTCGTGAGCGCTCGCAGCACCCACTGCGCAGATGGCGTTGGACTCCACTCGCAGGCCCCGTGTCATCGCCAGCTCAAGGGTGACCAGATCATGCCACAGGTTGTGGGTCAGCCGTACGCAACGCCCCCAAGGTGTGGATGACGCCGTCTCCGCTGATTGCGGCAGCGCGCCCAGCTCGGGCTGCAAGCCGTTGTGGTTGAGGGTGATGCCCTTTGATGCCGCGGCGAATGACGTTGCCGCCAGCGCCCGTAACGGCGGCGATCTTCGCGGCGTCAGGGGCCAGGCCGGCTGTGAGGCCCACGCAGTTGTTCGCGCTCGCCGCTGTAGGGGCTGGCGGGGCGGATGGTGGCGCGGCTGGCCACGGAGAGCCTGGTTTCATGCCGTCAGCCGTGTCGCAGACGGCCGGCCGTGGTGGCGGGACCATGGGGCCCACCGTCACGAGGTCGTCCGTTCCGAGGTGCAGAATGATGTTGTTGTTCCACTGGCCCCAGCATGGCCAGGGAAAGCCGCCTTCAATGAGATTACCGGAGAACCACAAGCCTCTTTCCCACTCTTTCGCGTCAGCAGCGGCGTCTCCTGGACACACGAGCGGCGTGGTCGCCGTAGGCGTCTCTCGTACTGCTGACTGACGATGAATGTTGAACGTCTTGCCTGGCGACGGACCCACATAGTTGTCGAGAATATGTAGGCCCTTATGATGAAGCCGCGCGTCGTTGCGCGCGACGCCTTCGAACGTCATCACTCGCTGCGTCGGCTCGCAAAATGCGTTGCGCGCTAGCAACAAGTCGTACACAAAGTCGTTGCTCACCAACACACGCATGACGTGCGCCGCCCTCGGCAGCACCGCCGTCGTCGTCAACGGGCCATTCGCCCAGGCTGCGTTCCATGCAGCCGTATGGGCCGGATGCAGCAGGCGGTTACCAACCAATTGTAAGTGACCAACATGGCGACCATTGCCGTCTGTTCGCAGTTTCAGCAGAGGCTGAGGGGCGAGCGTTGGCACATCAAAATCGGAAGTGGGCAGGCTGCTATGCTGATCGTCGACGACGAAATCGATGCCTCGGATGCTCAAATGCTGAACTCCAAACAGCCGCAACCCCATCCACCGTCTTTCCCACGTGGTGTACGAAGCGTCAGTGCCGTTGTCGTGGAACTGCGACACCAACTTATCGATGCGAACCCGGCCCGCCTGAGCGTTATCCGCGACACCTGTGGGCTTGCCCGGTGCGCCGGTCGCGATGTTCCCGTCAAGGCGGCAAAGGCAGGTCGAGGGCTTGTAAGCCTCTGCGCTGGCGCCGCCGATGTAGGACTCGCCATACGGAAACGCTGGCGCGGCGGCGAGCATGGACACCGGATCCTGACCTTTCAAGCGCGTCTCATGAAGTTTCAGCCACTCGCCACCGGGATACCTCCACGGGACCGCACTCAAAGCGTTCGCGACCACTAGCGCATCGGTCTTCGGCTTGTCCGCGGGGAACAGTTCGCTCATGCGCGGACATGTGGCATTGGCGGCCGGAGCGGCGAGGCAGCTCGTGAGCTTGGGTTTGGGGATTGGCTGGTCGACCCACAGCTCGGAGGTGAGCTCCACACGGCATCCAAGAAGGCGTACGATGTTACTACTACCCATATTTACCGGGACCAGACCACCGCCAGCGAGCGCAGCGACATCTGCGACCCCGACGGTCGTGTTGAGAGGGGACCCAGACAAAACCGAGACACCATCAACGCTGGTCGTGAGGTTTCGTACGACCAGTTGTATGCTGACCCCATATTGCGGTTCCGGGGTGCCTTCGCCCTTCTTGGGTGCGATGAGCGCCAGCGTGGGGGCGTTTGAGTTCACCAACCCTGTCAGCCAGTCCACTGCGGGCTTCAAAGCTGGCACATCGACGCAGCGTATCCGTTCTGTGCTGGTGAGCGCCTCGAACACACTGCCAAAAGGGTTGCTAGAAGATCCGCGGGGCGCATCCAGGTTTTGGTCGTTCGCCGACACGCCGCCAACATAATAGCGGATCGCGGGCCCGAGCCGTACGCTTGGATCCGACTTCAGGACTGCGATCGCTGCGTCTGAGGGGGCTGAAAGCCAGCCTGCCCCGGCAGACATATCGCAGGTCGTGGCAGCCGGGTTACCACTTAGCATCCGCGGTAGATTTATGATGTTCCAACCGCTGGCCAGCGGGATGGATGCGCACATCTGGGGGCCTGTCGCTGCATAGAGGTCAGCTACATTCGGCAGCATCGTCTGAGCGCACGCGCCGCCTTCGCAGACAGCCGCCAGTTGCACCCCGCTCGACGCCGGAGGTTCGGCCGCGGGCAGTACATCTGGCATACAGGGTTCGCTGGCGAGGTGGGTTTGGCACGCCATACTCACCAGGCGACCCGACTCACAGGTTTGGTAGGCGCAGCGCCCGCGGCAGGCCTCGGTATCGTTCAATGCGGGCGTCGTGTTGGAGCCTCCGTCAGCCAGCGGAGCGCCATCGGAGTTCAGTCTTCGCGAGAGATGATCATAAAGGCCCCCAGCGCCGCCATTTGGTACGGTCGTACACGCTCGCAGCGGGTCGCAATGGGTCTCGGCCGTGTCTGGCACGCAGGCGGGCGACCAATCACATAGAATGGGCTCTACCGCAGGCGGCGGAATGGCGAGACACCGGGTCACATTGGTGTTGCCAGGGAGATTGCATGGCGCGAGCAACCGTGGCCGCTTGTCAGCACTACAAGCGACGAAGTTGGAGCCCGACGCGAGCCCTTTAGCCCAAACGCCGACTGCGTTCGTCCCCCCAGCGAGTTGGATGAGGTCAAGAGGACTGCCGTCGGTCTGCGGGGTATGGCAGGTTGGTTTTGTCAGGCCGTTCGCCTTCACATATTGCCACAAGCGATCCGCATAAATACCCGAAGGAGGTGCGCAACGAAGCAACCAATAGGAAGGCGCCACGGTCGCATTTGGATCGCACGGTTGACAGCTGGTGCCGATGGTCTGCGGTTGTGTTGCAATGGCGGCGACGGGCGTGCCCTTGTCGGCGCAATAGGGCGCTTGATCCCCACCGACCGGTACGTTCCATGACTCAGGGTCCGCGCAGCAAACGGCCACCCGCATGCCAATCTGTGCGGCATTCCCGGGCTCCGATGCGGACTCGACGACTCCGCATCCTTGCCCACTCTTGCCTACGCCTTTGCAGTAGGTGTAGGCGTAGACGGACGTACCACTGCTTGTCTGTTGCCCCGCGACCGGGGCATGCCAGAGCACATGGCAGTCACTGGCCGGCGCCTCAGCGACAGCCAGCGGCTGCCCATCTTGCCTTAAAATCATGCGCCAGTTGCCACCGGGCGTGGGCAGCGCGAAGCCGAAATCCTTATACTCGACTTTGTACAAAGAGGCTCCGCTGTCATCTGTCGTGCCGGAAGGCACCACGCGGAAGTGCGTATTCGCTGCCCCGTGCCATGGCGTCTCCCCACAGAGCGTGCGATGGGCAACGCCACACTGGCCGTCACCATAACAATTCACGAGGCTGCAGACCGCGTTCGCGCCGTGCTCCAAGCATTGGTCGGTGGTCTTGAACCATCCCCACGTCCCCAACTGGGCCGGTCCGCCGCTTTGCGGGGTCGCCGGCAACTGCACGCACCGGCATTCTTCCTCTCTTCCCGTCGGGCAAGCGCTGAAACTGTCGTTGGTGCTCGTACAAGTCGGGCTGGCGCCGCCGTCGTCGAACCGAGATACGCCGGTCGCGGATATCCCGCCGTCGTCGCCAGCGCGTGGGGTGAGACAGGCATCCGTGCTCGCGCGATAGGCCGTCGCTTCGGCCTCTTTGCACGTCCCACAGCTGCCGAGCGCGATCGATGTCTTCAAATTGGCTGGGTCCAGATATTCGCACTCGGCGGCCGCCGAGAAGACCGCGCCTGCGGGACCACCCGTCTTCTTTCTGCCGATGCATTCAGCCGTGAAGCGGCAAATCGTCTCTCCTGGGGTGGTCGTGGTCGCTTGCCAAGAGCTCACGCCATTGGCGTCTTGCGTGCACTTGAGGCACCCACTGGTGGACACGGAGTTTGCTTCGGCACAGCTACAGCCTGGCTCCTCCGCAGTGCCGTGCGTAAACACAAACACAAGCCCGCCCGGGAGTGTGATCAGCGTCATCTTTCCACACGGGCCGTCGGTTGTGCCGCCGGTGGCCGGGGTTGGGAGCCAGAAGATTGGCGTGCTGTCGCTTTCAGACGGTTGCCCGAAGAGCTCGTCTGAGCATGTTTGGGTCATGGTGCAAGAATATCCATCCCACTCGACGTGAAAGCACGGCGGTTCGGGTGGGCAGCCCTCCGGGCCTCCACCCACACTCATCCACAGCGCAGCGCCGAACGGCGTCGGTCCCTGATTTGCGTCCAAAATGGCGGCTGCATCGTACACCGTCGCTATTAACCCCTGGGCGTCGTCGAACACCACTTTGTGCACCAAGCCGAGATCATCATACGAGAACCGCAGCTCGCGCTGGTCGTAGCGCTTCGTCGCACTCAGCCGCCCCCGCTCATCGTACGCCAACTCGGCGAAGGTCGCGTGTGTACCGCCCCACAGCCGCAGCTTGTCTTGCGCGTCGATCACCACCTGGGTCACGACACCGGTCGGGCTCGTGATCGACTCAAGCAGCCCGCCTTCGGCCCGGTAGCTCATCGTCCACCCCTCAACTTGCCCGTCTGCGTTGATCCCCGTCAGCCGGGCCACGCCATCCGTCGCGCTCAACGCCCAGGTGTAATGCACAGCGTCGGCGCCCTCGCCCCGTTGAATCAGCCGCCCCGCGGTGTCGAACAGCTCCACCGCTCCACCCGGATGAGTCACCTTCCAGCCGCTTCCGTTCGGCTCGGCAGCCATGCCACTTGTGCCATCGGGATCCAGCGCCGCCTCATCGGCCTGCCAACCGACCAAAACGCCGCGCACGCCACCAGCCGGCCGCATCGCCATCACCAGCGCGCGGTCATCATCAAGTATCGCGAGTGCGCCGCCGTCACTAAAGCCGAACGTCGTGATCGGTGCACCATTGCCACCGGCGCCGCCGCCAAGGATCTTGCCGATCTGCCCGGAGTTCCGGTCGATCTGCCACAGCGCACTGCCTCCTTCCCCACAGACAAAGATGTCACCCTGGACGCTCGCCGCCAGCCGCAGCTGCGCGGGAAGCGCCGTCGCTGCGAGCGCCGCATTCTGGGTGGGCGAGCCGCATGTGCCATTGCCCGCGACCGTGGTGAGCACACCGTCCTTCAGCTGCCGCACGAGGCAGTGGCCTCGGTCAGCGATCAGGAGCGCCGGGGAGCCGTCTGCGCTCGTCTCCACCGGGTCTATGGCGAGATCGCCGGGATTGGAGAGCGTCGCCGCTAGCGCATCGCCGCCATCACCCAGCGCACCAGAGTTTGCCCCATTACCCGCAACTGTTTGGATGACGCCGTCGCTGTTGATCATGCGCACGCGGTGGTTGCCGCTGTCGG
>CALENB010000182.1 GCA_937910235.1 uncultured Myxococcales bacterium
GGGCACCGCGCACGTGTCCAGCGAGAGCGTCGCAGAGGTGGAGCGCGCGATCGCGGAGTTAAAGCCCGACGCCGTGTGCATCGAGCTCTGCCAGAGCCGCTACGACGCGCTGACCGACCCAGATCGCTGGAAAAAGCTCGACATATTCAAGGTGTTTCGAGAGGGCAAAGCGCTCTTTCTGCTCGCGAACCTCGCGATTGGGGCCTATCAGCGGCGGATTGGTAAGGAGCTCGGCGTTGAGCCCGGCGCGGAGCTGCTCGCGGCGGCCGTCGCGGCGAGGGCTGAGAATGCGGTGGTTTCGCTCGTCGACCGTGACATTCACATCACGCTCAAACGAACTTGGTCGACGATTGGCTTCCGCCAGAAGATGACGCTGCTGGCCGCGATCATGGAGAGCCTCGTCGTCACCGAGACGGTGAGCGCCGAGCAGATCGAGAGCCTGAAGACTGGCGGCGACCTGCCCGACATGATGGCCGAGTTTGCGCGCGCCCTGCCCGAGGTGGCGGAGCCGCTCATCTTCGAGCGTGACCGCTACATGGTCGATAAGATCCGTGACACACCCGGACAAACCATCGTCGCCGTGGTTGGCGCCGCGCACGTGCCAGGGATGATCCGCAACTTTGAGACGCCGGTGGACCTCGCCGGGCTTGAGCGCGTGCCGCCGCCGAGCAAATGGCTCGCTGGGTTGAAGTGGGTGATCCCGACCGTCATCTTCGCGGCGTTCTACTTCGGCTGGAAGAAGGGCGAGGGTGCCGTGCTCGGCGAGATGGTGTGGCTGTGGGTGGCGTCGAACTCGCTCGTGGCTGGGCTGTTCACCGCGTTGGCCGGCGGTAAGGTCGTGAGCGTCATCACCAGCTTGTTTAGCTCCCCGATCACGAGCCTCAACCCGCTGCTCGGCACGGCGATGGTCGTGGGGCCGGTCGAGGCCTGGTTGCGGCGTCCGACCGTCGAGGACTGCGAGCGGATCAGCGATGACGTGCAGAGCCTGCGCGGGATCTACCGCAACCCGTTCACGCGGGTGCTGCTGGTCGCCGTCATGGCGTCCCTTGGCTCGGCGCTCGGCGCCTGGATCGGCGGCGCCCTCGTGGTCAGACTGCTAGCGTCCTAGCCACACGACGGCCTACACGCCGCCAAAACGCCGATTTCTTCGGGCGAATTCGGTAACGGCGTCGTCAAACGCGGCCGCGTCGAACTCGGGCCAACCGCGACGATCAGAGATCAGCTCCGCGTACGCGATCTGCCAGAGCAAGAAGTTACTGACGCGCAGCTCGCCGCTCGAGCGCACCACGACGTCTGGGTCGGGGATGTCCGCGGTCCAGAGCCTGGCGGCGACGACGTCCTCGGTGATGTCTTCAGGCCTCAACGCGCCGCTGGCGACCTCGTCGGCGATGCGACGCGCGGCGTGCACCAGCTCTTCGCGTCCACCGTAGCTGAGCGCCAACACGAGCTGCATGCGGGCGTGGTCAGCTGTGTACTCCTCCAGAAAGGACACGGCCTGCCGCGCTTCTTCGGGCAGGCGAGCTTTGTCGCCGATGACCCGGAACCGGATCTCCTTGTCGGTGAGCAGCGAACGCTCGCCCTCGCAGAACTCAACCAACAACGCCATGAGCTGGCTGACCTCGTTGGCGGGTCGCTTCCAGTTCTGGGCGCTAAAGGCGTACAGCGTCAGGTAGGGGATCTCCAGCTCGCGGCAGCGCACCACAACGCGGCGCACAGCCTTAGCGCCGGCGCGATGGCCGTCCGATCGCGTCAGCCCTCGGCTCCGCGCCCAGCGTCCGTTGCCGTCCATGATCATGGCGACATGGCGCGGAAGCTGGTCCGCCGTAAGACCGCTTGGCAGCGACACGCTGGCGTTGGGCCGGGGCGCCGCTGAGGTGCCAGCGGCTGCCGAGGTGACTGCGCCAGTCGTGGGGACTGCGCCAGTCGCGGTGTCTCCGCCGGTCGAGCCGTGCGCGTCGGTCGATGGGTGCGCTGTGGGCGCGTGCTCAGTCATGTGGCCTGTCCTCCAAGGCTGCGCGGAATATAGACGCAGTCTGATCGGCTGGCGACCCCCCGGGCGGGGCAGCCTTCGCACACAGACAACCCGGGTTGCGGCGCCGAGATTCTAGCGGACGCCACATTGCGACGAGAAGTCACGGTCTTTGCACGATGTTTGCGCGACTACGCCACCGATCGCACGTCAGAGTCGCGAATCCCCAACAAGAACAGCACGGCGGAGAGGTCCAACTGGTTGATCGCTGTATCCGCCTGCTCCTGCACCACGCGTTTGGCGTTGAACGCGATACCGAGGCCGGCGCGATCGAGCATGTCGAGGTCGTTGGCGCCGTCGCCGATCGCGATGACCTGTTCCAGGCTGATGCGCTCCGTCTGCGCCATGCTCTCCAGCAGATCACCTTTGCGTTGCTTGTCGACCACGGGCCCGATCAGACGCCCAGTCAGCTTGCCATCTCTGACTTCGAGCTGATTCGCGAAGGCATAGTCGAGCCCCAAGCGTCGCGCGATAGGGTCCGCGACCTGAATGAACCCGCCGGAGACCACCGCGGTCTTGTAGCCGAGGCTCTGGAGCACCTGCACGAAATGCTCGGCGCCGGGCGTCAGCTCGATGACCTTGAGGACGTCTTGAAACACCGACTCGGGCGCACCCGCGAGCAGCTTGACGCGCTCAGCGAGGGCGCTGCCGAACGGAATCTCGCCCTGCATCGCGCGCTCTGTGACGGCGGCGACCTCATCGTAGACGCCGTGAAGCCGGGCGATCTCATCGATCACCTCTTGCTGGATGAGGGTGGAATCCATGTCCATCACGACGAGGCGCTTGCTGTGGCGCAGGAGGCCTTCGCGCTGCAACGCGATGTCCATCGGGTTGGTCGTCTCCATACTCAACAGCGCGTCCTTAAACGCGCGCGCGTCGGCCTCGGGCGCGCCGGACAGCAGCATCTCCACCGACGCCAGCGGCGCCTTCGAGAGGGTCTTGATGCGGTCGATGTTGAAGTGATTCTCCGCCGCAGCGCTGGCCACAGCGGCGAACATGTCGGCGTCGAGGCTGCCGGCGACAATCGTGAGCGCCCAGCTGTCCGCCGCCTGCGGCGCGGTCGTCTCGCCCGCGGCCATCAGCTTGAAGTCCAGCTCCAGCCCCAGCGCCTTCGCCTCCCACAGCATGTCTTTGAGGACGTCGTTCATCGACGCGCTACCCAGACGAATGAGCCAATGCAGGATGAGCCGGCCGTGCACGACGACCTGCTCAACCTCGAGCAGCTCGGCCTTTGCGCGAAACAGGCTCGCTGCCAGCTGCGCGGTGATGCCGGGTTTATCCCGGCCCGTTACGGTAATCAGCAGGGCATCTTGTGTCTGTGTGTCCAGCATGAACGTTCCCCCGGCGCGGCAATGACCCGGCGCGGCAATGACTCGGCGCGGCAATGACGCGGCGCGTCGTCGCGACTTCTACCACAATCAACAGGCAACCCAAACGCAGGCTGGAGCCGATATGTGCCCTGACGAGCTCAGCGCCAGAGGCCGAATCCCAGCGCGAAGTTCTGGTAGGCCGGCGCGAAGTCTGCCACGAGGTTGATCCGCCAATCCCACCACGCGGTGACGCGCACGTCGCCGCCGATGGTCCAGTGCATGCGCCCGACCGTGTTGGCGAAGCGGCTCGGCTCAAAGTACGAACCCGTGCGGATTTGCAGGCGGTTTGGCAGCACCTCGGACTCGGCACCGACTCGCACCGCGACCATCGCGCTCTCGCCGGACGCCTGAACCTTGTTGTCGAGATACGATCGCACGCCGATGCCGTTGTGGACCGACGTGATGACGATCACGTCGGCGCTGACCAGGGCGTAACGCCGCCGCAGGTCTCCAGCCTTGACGCAGCAGGGTTTCAGCTCGCGGTCGCCATACGTGGGGCGAATGTTGGTCTGCCGGTCGCCGAACATCCAGCTGGCGCCGAGCGCGAGCTGGCCGGGCATCTGCACACTCTCAGGGATCGTCAGCACGCCGAGCTTCGCGACACGTGTCGCCGAGGCCTGCAGCATGCGCTGCGGCAGTCGCAAGCTCATCCCGACGCGATAGCGCTGCCGGCGCGGGGCCCACAACAACCCGAACGTGCTGGGGTGGAGCGCCGTCGAAAACTTGACGATTTGCGCGGTGGTGTCGGGGCTCGTAATCGTCGCTTGCGCGGTGCCGATCACGACGCCGACGACCCACGCGCCGTCGCGAAACGCCCAGCCCAGCCCGAAGCCGCTGTAGCTCTGGTCGACCTCCCACCGCCGCTGCGCGACGCCCACTACGCCTTCTACACCGGGTTCGCCGACCGCGAGCTTGTGATTCTGGGTCACGCCGTGAATGCCGATGCCAAACCGACCGAACTTCGCGTTGAGCCCGACCTGGGTCGCCAGCGCCGAGTCCCCCTTCCCGTCGTTGCCGCTCATGTCGAGGTCATTGTCACCGCCGACCGCGGCCAACTGCGAGACCCCGACGTCCCAGTCGAACCAAGCGTTGGTGAAGCTCGCCGGGCGCACAGCGAACGCAGCCGGGTTTGCGACGTGGCCAGCGACCCCTTCGGCGATGCTCACATAGGCGCCGCCGAGGCCGACAACACGACCGTCGTTCACGAGTGGGCCTTGGAAAAAGTCCAGGCTCTTGGCGCTGAAGTCGGCGGCTGTCGCCGGCCGCTCCACGAGGAGCGATGCGGTCAGCAAGGATCCCGCGATCATGCCGGCAAACACGAGGCGGCAGACCGTTCCGCTGCGAATCTGGGTCATGCCAGCTCCGGTTGCACCCACATGGATCCAGCGCCGCTGCTCCGGCCCGCGTAAAGCCAGCCTACGTCGCCGCGACGCACGGCTACTTCAGCGTGAGCAGCCACGCGATCACGTCGCGCAGCTGCTTGTCAGTGCCGGAAAAAGGAAAGGGGTGCTTGTGACCGCGCATGTTGGGCTCCTGCCGCAACCAACTACGCAGCGACGCGGCGGTGTATCGCGTGCCAACCGAAGAGAGATCCGGCGGGCTCCCAGGGCCGCGATTCTTGCCCATGCCGCGCTTGGACACGGTGTGACAAACGCTGCATTGCAGGGCGATAAACGCTTTTTTTCCGGGGTTTTCGCGCGCCGGCGCGGCTGCGACCGGCGGCTTGCGCTTGTTTCGCTTCTTGCTGCGACCAACGGCGTTGATGTCGCCCTGCCCTCTCTTCGGCGCGTCCGGCTTCTTTGTTGGAGCAGGCGGCTTCAGCGCGCTCGCTGGCGCCACCGTAGCACCCGTCGGCGTCGCCGCCCCCGTTGCGGCCGTTCGCGCCGGGTGCATCACGACGAGCGGCACGATGACCGCGAGCAGCGGCGCCAGCGCCTTCGGTGACCAGGTGGAACGGTGGAAGCTCGGGCGAACCATGTGGGGCTTCTCAGGGAGCGAGGTTGTGGCCCTGGGGCCAGATTTGACGTGGCGCCAGAGTACACAACCTTGCCAAATGGAGCGCGATCGCGTCCAGCCAAGCCGACTTAGACTGCGGCGAGCGCGGCCGCGTAGTCCGGCTCCTGCACGATCTCGGGCACCTGCTCGGTGTAGACAACCTCACCGTCGCCGTTCAGCACGACCACGGCGCGGCTGAGCAATCCCGCCAACGGGCCGCCCGTCATCGTGAGGCCGTAACGCTCGCCAAAGCCTTCGTCGCGCATGGTGGAGAGCGACTGCACGCCGTCGATCCCCTCCGCGCCGCAGAAGCGGCTGTGTGCGAAGGGCAGATCGCGGGAGATGCAGAGCACGGTGACGCCGGTCAGGGCCGACGCTTCCGCGTTAAAGCGGCGCACACTCATGGCGCAGACGCCCGTGTCGACGCTCGGGAAGATGTTGAGGATGACGCGCTGGCCGGCGAAATCCGCCAAGCTGACGTTCTGCAGCGTTGTGGATGTCAGGTTGAAGTCCGGCGCCTTCGCGCCCATCGCTGGCAGCTCGCCAACGGTTTGGATCGCGTTGCCCTTAAAGGTGATGTTGGCCATGAGGTGCTCCTTGGCGTCCGGAGACGCAGGGGGTTCAGTCGTGAGGCCATCGCAATGGCTCACGCGCCGCACAGACGCAAGTCCGGCGCGGCAAAAAATTAAGAAAATGCGGAAGTCGTCCCCGCATCGTCCGCTGGGCGGCTATCATGGCAGTGTAGTCCCGAAGTTTGGTGTCGAACCCACGCCTCGCCGGCCCTGATGCGCACGTATCGGTCCTGTCTTGTTGTGGGGATACGGTGCAGATCGTTGTTGCGCGCGCCAAGTCGGTGAGATGATCGCCGCCGGACGGCGTGTCGGAGTTGTCATGTGGCTGAAACAATCTCAATCCGTCGCCGGATCGGTCGCGCGACCGGGCACGCTGTCGCCTAGTTGTGCGGAGACGGCCGTCGACCCGGGGCGCGTGCCTGCTGCGCCAGCGGCGTACCGGCCGGTCGACACGATTCACATTCACCGGCAGCCGATCGACGCACCGACGCTGCTCGCGGCGCTGGTGCAGGACTCGACGCGCTATCTTGTGCTCGATCTCGACCGGACGATTCACCGGGGCTGGAACATCGGCGAGCTGCTGGGCTGGGAGATCATCGCCTGGCACCATTTCGGTGACGTGCTGCTGGAGAATGGCCAGCCCGGGCGGCAGGCGACGAAGCTGCACCTCGACTTCGCGCAACCTTGGACGCTGCTTCGCTACTTGGCGCGCGGCGCTCAGCTGTGGACGGTGCCGGGGTTGCGTTACCTGTTCAGCGTCAAGCTGGCGTCACGAAAGGCGTGGTCGCGGC
>CALENB010000183.1 GCA_937910235.1 uncultured Myxococcales bacterium
GTGTTCGCGAGACTGCCTGGTCTACCGTCATGGACGAAACGATGATCGAGGCCGGGCGGGGCCACCATCATGCCGTGAAAGCGCGGCGACCGGTCGCTAGTCGGCGCTACCAGGCTGATATCCAGGGCCGCAAGCGCGAGCAGCACCACCGCGAGTCGCCAGCGCTCGCCGAGCAGCCAGCGCAACAGCAGCCCGCAACACGTCGCGAGGCTGGCGGCAGCGAGGGTGGGCAGGACGACGCGCGCGAGGCCGTGGTGCTGACTCGAGGCGATGGCGGTCCTGCCGAGCAGCAGCGCAGCGCCGCGAAGCGCGGCCCATAGCGCGACGCCGCCAAGGACCGGACGGCGCCATCGACTGAGCGTGTTTGCAGGTCTCGCCATCGCAGCACGCTCACATCTTGGCAGGGGCGCCGGCGCGCGCTGCTGGCGGTCGCGGTGGGCACGACGGCTCAGTGGTGGCCGCGGGGCCAGGTGCCGTCGGCCGAGGACGCACGTCGCGTGGGTGAGTGGAGAGGTTACGTGGCCCCATTCGGGGTGACAAATCGCCCGCTCGACCGTTGCCGGCGCTGCGATCCGACGCCGCGGCGGCGACCGCCGAGCAGCATGTGACTACGCCACTATTCCGGCGCATCGCACCCGACATGAATCTTCACAATCAGCCGCTATGTGCCGCTTGTACCGGGTGCGGACGCGGCGCAGAATCGGACAGTTTCGTCACGCAAGGCGGTCGCGTTCGCGGCAGCCACAGCGGTGCGACAGGCCGACGCCTGAGCACACTCACCGAGCCGCGATGTGGGCCCAGGTATCGCCTCGTACGGGGCAGTCGTCACGACCAATTTGGAGTCTGCCATGCGCGCTTCTCACACCGCCTACGCCGGGTATGGACGCCTTCACCGTGACCGACGCGGTCTATTCTGCGCCGCGAGCGTCGCCTTCCTCGCCGTCATCGCGCTGAGTGGCTGCGGCGAAGACGAGCCGACTGCGGGGCCAACGGTCCTGTCCGCGAAGGACGTTGTCGGTGATGGAGGGATCGCCGATGGCGTGGTGGCCGACGGCGGCGTGGTCGACGGCGGCGTCCCGGACACCGGCGAGACGGTCATAGACGCCTCAGTCATAGACGCCTCAGTCATGGACGCCGCGGTCATCGACGCGACAGAAGCCGACGCGACAGAAGCCGACGCGACAGAAGCCGACGCGACAAAAGTCGACGCGACAGAAGCCGACGGCGTCGCGCCCGACGGGGTCGGTGCGGACATCGAAGGCGCCGATCTGGTCAGCGGCGACGTCGACAGCGCCGATGGCGCCAACTCGGACGCCACGACGGCGCTCAGCACGCTGTGTGATCCCTGCGGCGGTAACCCCGCGTGCACCGGCGGCGCCTGCGCAGACCACGGCCCAGCGGGCTTCTTCTGCGGACTAAACTGCGCCATCGACGCCGACTGTGACGTCGGCTATGCCTGCACGGCGCTCAAGGATATCGACGGCAAGGCGACGCAGCAGTGCGCACCGGTTGGGGCGGGCGGCGGCGCGGTTGGGGCGTGCGATTGCTCCACGACGGCGATCGCCCTGGGTTTGAAGACGAGCTGCTTCGTCGCCTCGATTGACGCCTCGGGCGTCCAGGTCGGCAAATGCGTTGGTGCGCGATCGTGCGGCGCGACCGGCCTCACGGTGTGCGACGCGCAAGCGCCGGGACTTGAGATCTGTGACGGACTCGACAACAACTGTGACGGCAAGACGGACGATGTGAGCTGCGACGACGGCGACGCCTGCACCAAGGACGCCTGCGCCGGCGCGGCAGGCTGCGCCCACGACAGCACGGGCTGCGCTTGCAAGGCCGACAAGGACTGCGCTGGCTCTGCGAGCGCCTGTGTGGCAGCGACGTGCGTGGCTGCCGCGTGCAAAGTCACCCAGCTTGGCGGCGCGACCGTGTGCGATGACGGCGACGCCTGCACGACCAAGGACCATTGCGCTGCGGGCGTCTGTGCGGGCGGCGCGACGACCAGCTGCGACGACGGCAACGCGTGCACGACCGACAGCTGCGACAAAAGCTCGGGCGCATGCGTCAGCGCGGCGGTCGATGGCGGCGCCTGCGATGATGGAGACGCCTGCACCGCGAAGAGCGCGTGTTCTAGCGGCGCTTGCGCCGGTGGCCCGCAAACATCCTGCGACGACACCGACCCGTGCACGACCGACAGCTGTGACGCAAAAACAGGCGGCTGCCAGCATCAGCAGATCGCGGGCTGCGGCGCAGGCTGCAAGGCTGACAGCGACTGCAAAGCGACTGGCATCGCGTGTGTTCAGGCCTACTGCGATAGCAAGACCAGCAAGTGTGCGGTGACCGACGCGCCTGGCCCGTGCGACGACGGTGACGCCTGCACGACTGGCGACACGTGCACAGCCGGCGCGTGCGCTGCGGGCGCTGCGAAGTCTTGCGACGACGGCAAAGCGTGCACGACCGACAGCTGCGCGCCCAAGACTGGGGTCTGCGCACACGCCGCCGTCGCGGCGAAGACGCCATGTGATGACGGGGACGCCTGCACGACCGCCGATTCGTGCGCGGGTGGTGCGTGCGCGGCTGGCAGCGCCAAGAGCTGTGATGACGGTGATGCATGCACGGTCAACAGCTGCAACTCGGCGACCGGGGACTGCAGCGCGGCGCCTGGCAGCGCGGGCGCGGTCTGCGACGACGGAGATCCGTGCACGGGGCTGGATGTCTGCAACGGCGGCAAGTGTGGCGGCGTAGCGAAGACCTGCGATGACGATCAGAGCTGCACGGCCGACAGCTGTGACCCGTCGACCGGTGCCTGTGTGCACGCCGCCATCGCGGGCTGCGGGGCGGGCTGCAAGGCCGACTCAGACTGTAAGGATGACGGCAACAGCTGCACGAAGGCGGCGTGTGACGCCGCTACCAAGAAGTGCGTGGCGCAGCCCGTGCCCGGCAGCTGCGACGACGGTCAGGCTTGCACTGCGCTGGATACGTGCGCTGCGGGATCCTGTAGCGGCGTCGCCAAAAGCTGCGACGACGGCGAGACGTGTACGGCCGACGCCTGCGACCCCAAGACCGGCGCATGCACACACGTCGCCGTCCAGGGCGCGCTCGCCTGCTCAGACGGCAACGGCTGCACGACCAATGACCACTGCGCGGCCGGCGCGTGCAGCGCTGGCGCGGCCAAGACCTGCGATGACAGCAACTCGTGCACCGACGACGCGTGCGACAAGACCACGGGCCTGTGTAGCCACAACGCCAACGCGGCGACCTGCAGCGACGGCAAGCTGTGCACCGTGGGCGACGTGTGCAAGCAGGGCAGCTGCGCGGCTGGCGCGGTGAAGACGTGCGACGACGCTGACGCCTGCACGTTGGACAGCTGCGACGCGACCAATGGCATCTGCAAAAACGCCGTAATCCCAGGCTGTGGCGCTGGTTGTGCCGCTGACGGCGACTGCAAGGCAGACGGCAACGCCTGCACCAAGGCCAGCTGCGGTGTGGGTGGCACCTGCACCCAGGTACCGCAGACCGGACCCTGCTCGGACGGCGACGGCTGCAGCCTCAACGACAGCTGCAAAGGCGGGACCTGCGCGGCTGGTGTCAGCAAGGATTGCGACGACAAGAACCCTTGTACCGTCGACACGTGCGATGCCGCGACAGGCGCTTGCGGCCACGTCGCGGTCGCGGCAGCGACGGCGTGCAGCGACGGCGACCCGTGTACGGAAGGCGACAGCTGCGTCGCTGGCAGCTGCAAGGCCGGCGCGGCGAAGGTCTGCGACGACGGCAATGGGTGCACGGTCGACGCGTGCCACCCGGCGAGCGGCGCCTGCACTAGCGTGGCCGCAAAGGACGGCGTTGGCTGCGACGACGGTTTGGCCTGTACGGTCTCTGACGTCTGCGCGAAGGGGGTCTGTGCCGGCGGCGCGAAGAGCTGCGACGACAAGAACGCCTGCACGCTCGACAGCTGTGATCCCAAGACGGGCGCCTGCGCCAGCGTGGCGATCGTCGGCTGCGGTGGTGGCTGCAAGGCGGACAAGGACTGCACGGCAGACGGCAACCCCTGCACCAGCGCGATCTGCGACATCAAGGCCGGAACATGCGGCGTCGCGGAGGTCACCGGCGCGTGCAGCGACGGCAATCCGTGTACCGACGGGGACAGCTGCAAGGCCGGAAAATGCGCTGGCACGGCGAAGGGCTGCGACGACGGCAACGTCTGCAGCACGGACAGCTGCGACGCGACGACTGGCGCGTGCGCCCATCAACCCGCGGCGGCGGGCGCGACCTGCGATGACGGCGACGCCTGCTCGGTGGGCGACGTCTGTGTCAAGGGCAGCTGCGCCGCTGGTTCGGCCAAGCTCTGCGATGACGGCTTGGTCTGCACCGCTGACGCCTGCGATACGAAGACGGGACAGTGTGTGTTCTCCGCGGCGAAGACCGGAACGCCGTGCACCGACGCGAACGTCTGCACGGTCGGCGACACGTGCGCTGCGGGTAAGTGCACGTCGGGCACGCCGCTGGGCTGCGATGACAAGGACGCCTGCACCGCTGACAGCTGCGACGCCAAAGCTGGGTGTAGCCACAAGGCGATCCCTGGTTGCGGTTTGGGCTGTAAGAGCGACGGCGCGTGCTCCGGCGGCAGCGCGTGCCTGGCGGCGTTCTGCGACCTCAAGACCGGTAAGTGCTCCACCAAACCGCAGACGGGCACCTGCGACGATGGCAACGCGTGCACGTCCGGCGACGCCTGCAACGCTGGCCAGTGTCTGGGCAGCGCGAAGGTCTGCGACGACGGCAACCCTTGCACCGTGGACGCCTGCGACGCCAAGACCGGGCAGTGTGTGGCCACCGCCGGCGCGACCGGTGCGCCTTGCAGCGATGGCAGCGCCTGCACCAGTGGCGACGCTTGTAAGGGTGGCAAGTGCATCGCCGGCGCGGCGACGGTGTGCGCATCTGACAACGGCTGCGCGACGGGGAGCTGCGACGCCAAGACCGGCGGTTGTACGTTCGTAGCCAAGGCCAATGGCGTCGCCTGCACCGACGGAAACGCCTGCACGACGGCCGATAAGTGCGCGAGCGGCAAGTGTGCCGCCGGCAAGCTGACGAGCTGCGACGACAAAAACGCCTGCACCACCGACAGCTGCAACGTGAAGACGGGCGCCTGTGTGAACAACAAGGTGCCGGGATGCGGCGGGTTCTGTGTCCAGAACGCGCACTGCCAGCAGGACAACAACCCCTGCACAGCGGCCTACTGCGACACAAAATCCACCACGTGCGCGGTGAAGTTCGTGACGGCGCCGTGCAGCGACGGCAATGGCTGTACGACCGGGGATGTGTGCAAGGCTGGCGCGTGCGCTGGCGTGCCGAAAAACTGCAGTGACAGCAACGTCTGCACGACCGACGCGTGTGTGGGTACCTCGGGCACATGTAGCCACAAGAGCGTCGCGGGCGCGGTCGCTTGTTCCGACAACAACGCGTGCACCAGCGGTGATATCTGCAAGAACGGCGCGTGCGCTGGGTTGAGTCAGAAGGTGTGCGACGACAACAACCCCTGCACAAACGACGCCTGCACCAAAGGCGCGGGCACCTGCGTGTTTGTGCCCCGCAGCGGCAGCTGTGAGGACGGCGACAAGTGCACGACGGCCGACACGTGTGTGGTCGGTTCGTGTAAGCCCGGCGCTGCGGCCGCCTGCGCCGATGCGGACCCGTGCACCGCGGACAGCTGCGACAGCTCAACCGGCGCGTGTGTGCACGCCGCCATCGCTGGCTGCGGCAGCAACTGCAAGGTGGCGGGCGACTGCAAGGCGGACGGCAACCCTTGCACCGCAGCGGTCTGCGTGGTCGCCAGCGGGGCGTCCAGTGGCAAGTGCAGCAGCACCAACGTCACCGCGACGTGCACCGACGGCAAGCCTTGCACGAGCAATGACGTTTGCCTGAACGGTCAGTGCGCTGGGGCGGCCAAGAACTGCAACGACAACCAGCTGTGCACCGTCGATAGTTGCAACGCGACCACTGGCGCATGTGTGCACACCGCCTTGGGGTCGACCACCGTGTGTACCGATGGCGACGCTTGCACCAGCGGAGACCGGTGCGCGGCGGGCAAGTGCGTCGGGAACAAGACCAAGGTCTGCACCGACGGCAACGCCTGCACGGCCGATACGTGCGATCCGAAGACCGGAAACTGCGCATTTGCGGCCTTAAAGCTCGGTACGGCCTGCAGCGACAGCAACGCGTGCACGGTTGGCGACGTCTGCAACGGCAAGGGCGGCTGCACGAAGGGCAAGCTGAAGAACTGCGCGGACACCAACATCTGCACGACGGACACCTGCGATGTGAGCAACGGCAAGTGCGGCCACGTGGCGGTACCGGGATGCGGCAGTCAATGCGATCAGCACGCAGACTGCAAACAGGACGGCAACCCGTGCACGACGGCTTACTGCAACGGCGCGACCAAGAAGTGCCAGGTGGCGAACGCTGGGGGCGTGTGCACGGATGGCGATCCATGCACCACGGGCGATAAGTGCTCAGGCGGTCAGTGCGCTGGCGTGCCGCAAACCTGCACGAACAGCAACCCCTGCACGGTCGGCAGCTGCAACGCAAAGACCGGCGCCTGCCAGCAGAAATCGGTCGCGAACGGCACCGGCTGCAACGATGGCGACCCCTGCACCACGGCGGAGATCTGCGTCTCGGGCGCCTGTAAGAACGGCAAGGTGAAGAACTGCGACGACAAGAACGGCTGCACCAACGACTTCTGCAGTAAGGCGCTCGGGGTCTGCCAGCACACGAATTTGTCGAATGGCAGCGGCTGCAGCGATGGCGACCCGTGCACGGTGGCGGACACCTGCAGCGCGGGCAGCTGCAAGCCGGGCGTGCCCAAGGGCTGCAACGATGGCGAGCCGTGTACGGCCGATGGCTGTAACGCGACGACGGGCGCCTGCACACACACCAAAATCGCGGGGTGTGGCGGGTTCTGCAAGGTGGACGGCGACTGTAAGGATGACGCAAACGTCTGCACTCAGCCTTACTGTAACGCGGCGACGCAGGCCTGTTCGTTCAAGAACGTCACGAAGAGCTGCGACGACGGCACCAAATGCACCGTCAACGACAAGTGCTCGGGCGGCAAATGCGATGGCACCACCATCGGCTGCGGGGACGGCAAGCCGTGCACGATCGACACGTGCGACGTCAAGACCGGCGTGTGCGCTCACAGCAACGCCGCCGAGGGCACCTACTGCAACGACGGCAGCAGCTGCACCAACACGGACCGCTGCACGAAGGGCGTCTGCGCTGGCCAGCTCAAGAGCTGCGATGACGGCAACCTCTGCACCACCGACAGCTGTGACAAGGCGACTGGCCTGTGCAGCTGCGCCGC
>CALENB010000184.1 GCA_937910235.1 uncultured Myxococcales bacterium
CCAAGTGCCATCCGGGTCGTCGCCGTCGTAGTGCGCGCACAGGGCCGACACCTTTAGCGACACATGAGCGAGTGGGATGTTCGCCACGTTGCGGGCGTCACCGTACTGCTTGGCCACCCCGCGCACCAACGCCATCACCTCGTCGCGATAGCGATCGGCTTCGGCTTCACTCACCACCAACTCGCCGAGCTGATCGACCGTCGCGCCGCGGTTTGAGGCTTGCAGCGCCGCCAGGGTCTCAGCGGCGCTCTCGATGGTCTCACCAGCGATGAAGATGCCGGCCAGCCGTTTCACTCCCGACCGCGTCAGCCACGCCACGATCGCGGCCGGCAGCACGCTCGTCGCCACCCCGGCCAGACTAAACGCCAGCTCGAGCCAGGCGGGAAGCGGTCGATGCCGCCCGGTGCGACGCGCGCGCTTGGAGTCAGCCTGGGTGCGCCGTAACGTCTCGGCGAGCAGCCGGGTCACCACGCCGCCGCCGGTGTCGTGGTCGATCGACGGCAGGAGCGCGACGAACCGCAGCACGTGAACACGGAGCACCGGATAATCAGCCTGCAGCCCGAGTCCCCACTGGCTGAGGCGCTCGAGTAGACTCGGCCGGTACTGGGCGATGGACCGCGTCAGGTCGGTCGCCAGCTGCGCTGCGCTGGTGTGAACGCTGAGCAGCTGCGCCGCGAGCTCGGGGGCCGGGTGCAGCAGATTGGTGAGGCCGTGGTGCGCGGTCGCGACCTCGATATCGGCAGGCGTGGCGCAGGCGCCGGCGGTCTGCCACGCCGCGGCAAAGGGCGTCGCGCGCGACTCAGGTAACCATCGGGCGAGGTGGCGCTCCAACGCGAATCGTGGCGAGCCGAGCCAGAGGTGGCCAGCGTCGGGATCGACAACAACCGCCAGCTCCGCTCCGCCAGGGTCCAGGTGCGCACGGAAGGGGGCGCCTGCGGCAGCGCGCAGCCACGGCTCCAACGCTGTTTTTACGGCCGCGCGGAGGGTGATGACCGGGGGCAGCGTCGTGTGCGGGTCGGGGCTGGGCGCGGCGTCGTCGGGATCGCGAGGCGCTTGCCGCGCCATGACCGTGTCGTCCAAGTCGGTCAACCACCGCACCCGCCACGACCGGTCGGCGAGCATCATGGTGCGTTCACGACTCGAAGGAAGGTGCCGCTGCATCATGATTCGCTCCGGCCAAGGTGGTGCCGAACAACCTAGGGTCGCCCCCGACGGAACAGCGCCGCGGAGTACAGGAAGAGCGCGAGTGTGACCGCCGCCGTCGCCAGATGCCAGCGCGCTTGTGGTCCGCCGTAGAGCCCGCCGTAGCCGAGCAGCAACGTGCCCAAACCACCCACAATCATGCCCTGAACGCCGAGCCGTCGCATGCGTTTGAAGAAGACCGCGGCGCCTCTGCGCTCAAGTGAAGCCAGCTCGCTCGTGATCGCCGCCGCCGTGGCCTCACGCAATCCCACCGCGATCAGCGCCGTGGTGAGCGCGTCGCGGCGTGTGTCGAGCACCGTCAGCGGGTCAGCCGGGTCGCGGAGGAATCGGCGCGCCGAGAGCAGCTGCACCACCTCGGGCGCATCCACCGTTCCGCCGTCTGGCGCTGCGAGCCCGGCAACATCGGCCAGCAGCAGGGCGACGGTCGCGTCGTCCAGCCCCTGATGCAGCAGCGCGTCGCCAAGCAGCGCCCGGTCCCAGCCACCCTGGAGCGCGTCCTCGACCTGGGCCACGAGGTCCACCGCCGTCTCTGTCGCCGTCCAGGGCCGGGTCGACTCGGGGGTTGTGTCGTCGTCGCTCACTGGGTCCGCCTTGCCGCGTGTCGTCCGGTTGCCTAGGTTGGTGGTCGCGCGGCGCCCGGACACGTAGAGTCGCGCAACCTGGGCTCCACCGCGGCGTCCGGCACGATGCACCCGCCTCCTTCAGCAGGTCAACATGCTCCGCGACAAGCTCCCAGCCCATCTCGGCGACGCGGTCATCCGCATCGGAGTCGCCTGCGTCGCCGTACAGGTCGCCCTGTTCGTCGGGGTCTACTGGGTGGCGCCGCCGTTGTTCACCGCCATCTGGAGCGATTGGCTCGCCGTCTCGTGGCCCAACGTCGCGAGCCTGCATCTGTGGACGCTGTTGTCCTACGGTTTTGTGCACGACCTGACCTCACCGATGCACCTCCTCTTCAACTTGGTCGGCCTCTATTTCCTCGCGCCAGATCTCGAGCGCCGCTGGGGTAGCCGCGGCTTCTGGCACTTCTGGCTCGTGGCGATCGGCGTGGGTGGCCTGTTCACTGTCATCGCTCAGCTCTTTGGCCTCAACCCCGCGCCGACAGTCGGCGCCTCCGCCGGGGTGATGGGCCTGCTCGCGGCCTGGAGTTGGCTGTTTCCGCAGCGCCGCATCCTGCTGATGTTCATCTTCCCGATTCAGGTGAGATGGGCGCTGCCGTTGGCGGTCGGGCTAGATCTGATCTTCGCCATCAGCGGCTCCGACACCGCCGTCGCAGCGCATTTGGGTGGCGTCGCCGGCGCATGGTTGGTGTTGAACGGCTGGACCCGGCCCAGGCTGGTCCGCACGCGCTGGATCGCCTGGAAATCAGGGCGTCATCGGCAAAAAACGCGCAGCCGGATGCATGTGATTCAGGGCGGCAAAAGCGACGAGAAGGCGGCTCGCGACGACGATCAAATGGTGAACTAGGGGCTTTGACAGGCTCGCATGCATGGTAGGCTACCGTCCGAATCCAAGCCTGTGAGGACCCATCATGCCCCGTTTTGTCTCTCTGTCGCGCCCTGTGATGACCCTGGTCATCGCGCTGCTCACCACGTCGCTGGTCACAACCGCCTGCAGCGCCGATCCTGACGCGAAGGCCTCAGACGCGAAGGGCAGCGACGCTGGCACCGCAAAGCTGACCGCCGACCAGGGCTTCGACTACCCCGCCGCAGACGCATACAGCGCCACCGTTCGCTGGACCGAGCACGGCGTGCCGCACGTCCTCGCCAAGACCCTCGACAGCGCCGTGTTTGGCCAAGCCTACGCCAACGCCAAGCTCAACCTGTGCACCGTCGCCGACATCGTGCTGATGGCCAACAGCCAGCGCGCGCGCTATCTGGGCGAAGGTCCGGCCGCAAAGTGGGTCGAGAGCGATTTTGCGCAGCTCTCCATCGGTGTGCGCAAACGTGCCGAAGACACTTGGGCGACGTTGCCCGAGTCGGGGCGTCGGGTGCTGATCGCCTATGCCGCCGGATATAATCACTACCTGAGCGTGACGCCGGCGGCCGAGCTGCCGAGTCGTTGCCGTGGCAAGGCCTGGGTCAAGCCGCTCTCCCCGATCGACCTCATGACCTACTACTACACCCTCGCGTTGCAGGCCGGCAGCCGCAACTTCGTGAGCTACATCGGCCTCACCAACCCGCCCAAAATCGACACCACCGACGCGCGCATCCTGCGCCAGCCCCTCGGCCGGACCCAGGCGGATTGGCTCGGCCGCTACACGGACTACGCCGGCGACGTCATGCGCGGTCGCGTCTTTGGTATGCCCAAGTCGGAGTCCATCGGCTCCAACGGCTGGGCTGTGGGCTCGGAGCTCTCTGACAACGGCAAGGGCATGGTCCTCGGTAACCCGCATTTCCCATGGTTTGGCGAGCTGCGCTTCTATGAGAATCACCTCACCGTCACCGACGACCCCGACTTTGGCGAACTCGACGTGTACGGCGGCTCGCTCATCGGTGTCCCCGGCGTGCAGATCGGCTTCACGAAGGGTTTCGGCTGGACGCACACCGTGTCGTTCTCGGCGAAGTTCACGTTCTACAAACTCAAGCTCAAGAAGGGTGACCCCTTCACCTACCTCGTTGACGGCAAGGAGCGCAAAATCACCGGGCGCGAGGTGAGCGTCGAGGTCAAGCAGACCGACGGCACGATGAAGACGCTCAAGCGCATGTACTATCGCAGCGAAGTCGGCGTGATGGCGGCGCTGCCGGCGGTGGGAGAGTGGACGCAGGACTCAGCCTTCACGATCCGCGACGGCAATGAGACCAACCACCAGATGCTGGATCACTTCCTAGCCATGGACCGAGTTCAGAGCGTCGCCGAGGCGCGCAAAGTGCTGACCGACGTGCAGGGCATGCCCTGGGTCAACCTGATGGGCGCAGACGCGAGCGGCAAGGTGCTGTTTTCGGACGCGTGCGCGGAGCCCTTCTTGTCGAAAGCGGCGCTCGCGCAGCACGCCAAGAGCATCGCTGACGGCGACTTTCTCACCGAGTTCGCCTTTCAGCTCGGCGCGTTCTTGCTCGATGGCTCGCAGGCCCACAACGATTGGCAGGTCGATCCCGACGGCGCTCGCGAGCCCGGCCTTGTGCCGTGCGGCAAGGTCCCGATGCTGGAGCGCCAGGACTACGTGGCCAACGCCAACGAATCTCACTGGTTGACCAACGCCGCGGCGCCGCTGACCGGGTTCGCCGCCGTGTTTGGTCGCGAGGAGACCGTGCGTTCCCTGCGCACCCGAATGGGGCTGCATTTGCTGACGACGAAGGGCGACGCCGGCGTGATGGGCACGGACGGCAAGCTCTCGCTGCCGGAGCTGCAGTCGGTGGTCCATGACGGCTGGGCGATGAGCGCTGTGCTGCTAAAAGACCAGGTTGTCAGCCTCTGCGGCGCGGTGACGTCGGTCGTGGTTGAGAGCGACGTGGTCGCGACGACGGCGGGCTGTGAGGTGCTGGCGAAGTGGGACGGCCACTTCAAAGCCGACAGCAAGGGCGCCGTGCTGTTTCGCGAGTGGTTCACCGAATACGACGAATCGAAGGACTCGAAGGCGTTGTGGACCGCGCCGTTTGACGTCAGCAACCCCATCGCGACGCCCAACACGCTGAACGTGAACAAGACCGACAAGTCGAAGTCGCTAGCCATGTTGGCCTTCGGCACGGCGATCGCGCGACTGAACGAGCAGAAGATCCCGCTCGACGTGGCGCTGGGCGACCTGCAGTACACGATGAAGGGCGGCAAGCGCCTGCCGATCCCCGGCGCCACGCACGGCGAGGGCGCGTTCAATGTCATCGGGTGGTCCAAGGGCCGCGATGGCACCACGTTCGACAACTTCGCGCCCACAAAATCAGTCAACAGCCAGTCCGGCCTGACCACGCAGGGCTACCCAGTCAACTACGGCAGCAGCTTTGTGATGGCCCTGCAGTTCACCGACAAAGGCCCGCAGGCTCGCACGTTGGTGACATACAGCCAGTCCGCTGAGCCGGACTCCAAGTGGCACGACGACCAGACCAAGATGTTCGCCGCCCGCACCTGGAAGACGGCGCGCTTTGTGCAGGCCGACATTGAAGCGGATACGACGTTGGTGACCGAGACGCTGCCGAAAAATTAGGTCGCGCCACCAGTTGCAGGCCGCGTCGTTGCGCCGAGCGGCCGAGACTCCTAACGTGCATGGCGGCAAGCCGGGCACCGGCCCTAGGAGACACAGCGCATGATCACGATCACCCCAGCGGCCTCGACGCACATGCGTCACCTCATCGCAGAGAACGGCAAGACCGACGTCAAAGGCATTCGCCTCTCGGTGATGGCCGGTGGTTGCTCTGGCTTCTCCTACGATCTGGACTTTGAAGACAGCCCGGAGCTCGATGACAACGTCTTCGGCGACGATCCGCGAGTCTTTGTCGACGACGCCTCGCTCGGCTTTGTGCAGGGCCTGACGTTGGACTTCGAAGGCGGCCTCAACGGCGCCGGTCTGCGCTTCGACAACCCGAAAGCCACCGCGACTTGTGGCTGCGGGACGAGTTTTTCGGTGTAGAAATCTTTTTTTGGGGGGGCAGATGGCCTCACTTCAAGGCACACACGCCGCGTCTGGCGGCAGCGCGCAGGTCTTGTCGCGGCAGCGCGCCGGTGGCCGACAGGGCGGGCCCTCCCAGCTGTCGCAGGCCGCACCA
>CALENB010000185.1 GCA_937910235.1 uncultured Myxococcales bacterium
GGCATCGTGGGCGGCACGGTCTCCGGCCTGGGACGCGGCGGGCGCGCGACAGCGGTGGGCGGCGTCCGGCACGTCACGGTGACGTGGGTCTCACAAGCCAGCGGCGTGAGCCTGGACGGCAGACAAGCGCAGCTCTTGCGACTGCTGCTACAGGCCTGCGCGCGGCGCTTTCGCCTCGCGCGAGCGCCGGCCGCGACCGGCCCAAACGGCGGCGGCGGCACCGCGACACCGAGCAACATCCTGCGCTGGACCCTGCAGGTGCGCGCCAACGGCACGGTGCAGCGCACGCACCGTATCCAAACACCGCCGGCGTTGACCGATCCGAGTGGGCTGCGGTGCGTCGACTACGTGGTCGGCCGCGCCGTGTTCACGAAACGGATCGGGACGTCACCGTTTCGGGTGACGCTGTCCGCCGCGCTCAACCCCTGAGCCCACCCGCGCCCCGTCGCTCCGCAGGAACCCATGCAAGACTCAGCGCAAGACCCAGTGCGAGACCCAGCGCGAGACCCAGCGCGAGACCCAGCGCGAGACCCACACCGCGCCCTCCGCGACGACGTCAAGCTGCTCGGTCGGCTGCTCGGCGATACGATTCGAGCCCTCGACGGCGACGAGACCTACGAAGCTGTTGAGCGCGTCCGCCAGCTGTCCAAACGGGCGCGAGGCGGCGAGGAGGGGGCGGCGATCGAGCTCCGCGACGTCGTCGAGTCCCTTAAGCCCGACGCAGCCCTGCGGGTCGCGCGCGGGTTCGCCCACTTCCTCGCCCTCGCCAACATCGCCGAACAGCACCACCGGGTGCGGCGGCGGTACGACTATCTGCGAGCCCCAGAGCGGGGTCCGCAGCGCGGGTCACTCGAGGAGTCGTTTGCGCGTTTTGTGGCCAGCGGGGTCAGCCCGCAGCAGCTGCACGACACCGTCCACCAGATGCATGTCGACCTCGTCTTGACGGCCCATCCAACGGAGGTGAACCGCCGCACCCTCTTGCAGCGGCACGCGCGAATCGCCGAGATTTTGGCGCTGCGAGACCAACGGCACTGGGTCGCGAGCGAACAGGCCGCGTTCATCGACGAGCTGCGTCGTGAGCTGGCGACGATCTGGCGGGCCGATGAGATCGTGCGTCAGAAACCGACCCCGGAGCAGGAGGCCCGCGCCGGCTTGCTGGTGTTTGAACAGACCCTCTGGGACGCGCTGCCGCGCTTTTTGCGTGGCTTGGACGCGTCGCTGGTAACGCACACTGGCGAAGGGCTCAGGCCCGGCACGGCGCCGATTCGTTTTGGCTCTTGGATGGGCGGCGACAGGGACGGCAACCCCAATGTGACCGCCGAAGTGACGGAGCGAGTGTGTTGGATCCATCGATGGTTGGCGGCTGACCTGTACATCCGTGAGGTCGACGCGTTGCGCGCTGAGCTACCGATCACGATGTGCGACGACGCGCTGCGAAGCCGGGTTGGCGCGGTCGCGGAGCCGTACCGGGCCTTTCTTCGCGATGTGCGTGACCGCCTGCATGACACGCGAACGCTCGCTGCCGCCGGCTTGATCGGTGAACCGTTGCCGAGCTCGGGCCACCCCTACCTCGCCGAGGACGCGCTGCGCGCAGATCTCGCGTGTGTCGCGACCTCCCTGCACCACGTCGGCCTCAGCCTGCTCGCCGAGGGTCGACTGCGGGATGTGCAGCGTCGCCTCGATCTGTTCGGTTTGACCCTCGCGCGGCTGGACATTCGGCAGGACGCGGATCGGCACGCCGAGGCCCTCGACGCGATCACCCGCGCCTTAGGGCTGGGGGGCTATGGCGCGTGGCCCGAGGCGCGGCGTATGGCGTTTCTGGAGGCGGAGCTCGGCGGCCGCCGACCCTTGATTCCGCTTCATCTGCAGACAGATCCAGACGTGGCGGAGGTCCTCGCGACCTTTCGTATCCTGGCGCGGATCCCGTCCGGAAGCCTGGGCGCGTACGTCATCTCCATGGCGAGCGCGCCGTCAGATGTGCTCGCGGTGGCGCTGCTGCAGCGTGAAGCCGGGATGCAGCGGCCGCTTCGCGTCGTACCTCTGTTCGAGACCCGCGACGATCTCGCCAGCGCTGGCGCCTCGCTGGCGACGCTGCTGGCCTCACCGGCCTTCGCGGCCGCGGCGGGCCCAGATGGACCAGCCGAGGTCGAGGTCATGCTCGGCTACTCCGACTCGGCCAAGGACGCTGGTCGCATCGCTGCGGCGTGGGCCCTCTACACCGCGCAGGAGGCCTTGCTGGCGGCTGCAGAGGCGGCTGGCGTGCACCTCACGCTCTTCCACGGCCGCGGCGGTTCCATCGGCCGAGGCGGCGGCCCATCGCACCGGGCCATCCTCAGCCAACCGCCCGGCAGCGTGCGGGGCTCGATGCGGGTCACAGAGCAAGGCGAGGTGATTCAGGCGAAGTTCGGCCTCCCGGGCATCGCGCTGCGCAACCTGGAGCTGTATGTGAGCGCGGTCGCCGAAGCGAGCCTGCAGCCACCGTCGTCACCCAAGGCGATCTGGCGCGAGACCATGGACAAACTGGCGGCCGACGCCATGGACGCGTATCGGGCGGTGGTGCGTGACGACCCAGACTTTGTGCCCTATTTTCGAGCCGTAACGCCGGAGATCGAGCTCGGCAGCCTCAACATCGGTTCGCGACCAGCGCGGCGCAAGGCTGGCGGCGGCGTGTCGAGTCTACGCGCGATTCCATGGGTGTTCGCGTGGACGCAGACCCGCCTGTTGCTGCCGTCATGGCTGGGGACGGGCGAGGCGCTAGGCGCTGCGCTGGCGGGGCCTGATGCGGAGGTCGTGCGCGAAATGGCCGCGGAATGGCGGTTCTTTCGCGAGACGCTGATGATGATTGAGATGGTGCTAGCGAAGTCCTCCCCACGCATCGCGGCGTCCTACGACGCGGCGTTGTGCCCCGCAGCGCAGCGCCCGCTCGGCGAACGGCTGCGAGCACAACATCGCCGCACGGCGCGCTCGGTGCTGGACGCGCTCGGTTCGGACGCGCTGTTGGCGAACAGTGGGGTGCTGGCGCGCTCGATCCAGGTCCGCAATCCCTACGTCGATCCGCTCAACGCGCTGCAGATTACGCTGCTGCGGCGGGTCCGCGCGGGAGAACACCACCTGCGCGACGCGCTGGTCGTCACGATCAACGGCATCGCCGCCGGCATGCGCAACACAGGCTGAGCGTGAGCGACGCAACGACACGGCACGCCGGCGCCACGATGCCGTGGCGACCGACACGGTTGACGGTGGCCGTGAGCCTCGCGTCAGCTGGGCTCGGCACGTGGGAGGTCGGCCTCACGCGGCTGGCTGGGCTGCTGTACACCCGCACGCTGGCCTACCAAGCCCTGGCGGTGGCGCTGCTCGCGCTCGGGCTGGGCGCGTGGTGGGCGTCGCGGCGCAGACGCGACGCGACGGCGATGGCGCGGTCGGCGCTCCGCTGGCTCGCGCCCGTCCTGCTGCTTGGCGCAGCGGCCTGCTGTTGGCTCGATCTGGCCTGGGCGCTCGGCGCCTTTGCGTGGCCGTTCGCCGTCTTCGGCGTCGCCCTCACAGGAGCCTGGCGCGCGTGTCGAGCAGGCGGCGAGCGCGCGCGCCGTCAGCAATATCGTTGGGAGCTCTCCGGCGCCGCCGTGGGGCTCGCGGTGCTCGGTCCGTTGAGCGTGGCGTGGGCGGGCAGCCTCGCGGCGGCCTGGTTGGGCGCGGCGCTGTGTGCCGCCGCGGCGATGTGGGCGAACCTTGAACCGCCGCTCGAACCCGACGCCGATACGAGCCCGGCGGCGGTCGTCGGCAGGGGTGGCCGCGTCGGGCTGGTCGGCACGCTCCTCGGCTGCCTCGCCGCCCTCGCTGCCACCGCCGTCGGTCACCCCCCGCTGCGCGCGCCGCTGCTCGCGGGGCCCGGCATCGGTATTCACCTGCGCCACGTCGCGGCGCGCGAGGGCGCCGTCGAGGTGGAGACTGATTTCAGCGCGTGGGCGCGCACCGACTGGCTGCGCGCCCGCGCCTCGGACCTGAGTTGGATCTTCGTCGAAGGCCGGTTTGTCGCGCGATCAGCGGGATGGGACGGCCACAGCCGCACCTTCAGCTCGCGTCGTGTAGCGCACCTCGCTCGTCTCAAGCGCATCCCGTGGCGTGTGCGTGCAGGGGCCACACGGGCGCTCATCGTCGGCGCTGGCGCTGGCTTCGACGCCGCCGTCGCCTTGCAGGAGCAGCTGCCGGATGGCCCGCGCGTTCACGTCACCGCGCTTGAGATCAACCCCGCCACAGTCGCGTTCACGCGGCGAGATGGGCTGCGCAATGGGCAGATCTACGACCGCCCCGAGGTCACGGTGGTCGTGGCCGAAGCGCGCCGCTGGCTGACGACGCAGTCGACCCAATTCGATCAGATCCAGCTGTCACTCATGGACACAGCGCCGGGCGGCGTCCGGGGTCGCGCGACCGCCCACAATCGCCTGTTCACCGTGGAAGCGATGCAGCTGTGGCGCGCGCATCTCCGGCCGGCCGGGATGCTGGTCTTGCTGTTCAGCCAGACCGAAGACTGGCAGCAGGCGACGCGTCAGCTGGCGGCTATGCACAGCGCCAGCCCGACGGGTCTGAACGCTGGCGAGCGGTCGTGGCGCGACCACGTCTGGGCCGCGTCCGTGCCAGACGCCGACCCTCGAGACGACCCGTTCTCGCATCTCCTGCTCTACAGCGCGACGCCGTGGTCAGCCGCGGAGCGGGCGCAGCTCGCCAGGCTCGCTGAGGCGGCAGGCGCCGTGCCGGCGACAAGGCAAGCCCTAGCGCGCGTCACCCCCGCCGGCGACGCTGCGAGCGACGCGGTGTTGACCGACGATCGCCCCGCGCGACCGCGGTTTGGACAGTCCTCCATCGAGCTGACCCTCGCCGCGTTGGCCCTGTTTCTGGCGGTCGGGCTCGGCGGAAAGCGCGGCCGAACGGCGCGACCGCGCTACGCAGCGGCGATCGCCGGGCTCGCGATCACCTGGGTGCAAGTCAGCCTCGTCGAATGGTTCAGCGCCGCGACGGGCGCACCGGCGCTCGCGCTGGGCGCCACCATCGCGGCCATGTTGCTCGGCGCGGCGGCTGGCTCTGCGCTGACATGGCGTGGCCGTGGCGCGATCGCGGCAGCCCTGAGCGCCGCGGCGATCGCGCTCGGCGGGCCGACGCTGGCGAACGCCGCGACGGTGCTGCCCTTACCGATGGCGACGCTGCTCCTGGCCGCCGCCGTCCTCCTGCTATCGCTGCCGCTCGGGATGCCTTGGATTACGGCGATGGCGGTGAGCGCGGACGACTCCGCCGGCGGCGAAGGCCGCATCGTCGCCGCCGATGGGCTCGGCGCGGTCATCGGCGCCGGCACGTCCGGGGTCCTAGTGCAGGCGGTGGGGCTGCGCGGGAGCGCGGCCGCCGCGGTCATCGCGATGCTCGTCGTCGCTGTCCTGTTGCGGAACCTTGGCGGCGCAGCGGCCAGCCACGCCGACGTCGCGTGACTGCGACGGCCGAGGTTCTTCGACCTGGGGTGACGACGTTCGGGGCCTGAGCGGGCTATGCTGGCCGCACTGCGGAGCGACATTCCCGCGAGGCACACGACCGATTGAACACCCCGCCGCCGAATTCGCTCACGCCGCCGCCCGAGGAGCCGCCCGATCCTGCGCCCGAACGTCGATGGACGCGTGTGTGGCGCTGGATTCGCCGCGGGTTGTTGGGGTTAGCGGGCGTGGTCGTCGTGCTCGTGGCGCTGTTGGCGTGGGCGCTCGGCCATCTCGGCACACCCTGGGTGCAGGACTTAACGCGTGCGACGATCGCCGAGATGACCGGCCTGGAGCTGCGCTGGCAGGCCGGGAGCGTGTCCACCGACCGATTCACGCTGCTTGGGCTGGAGGTCGCTTCGGCCGCGGTCGACCGAGATCTCGCGCCGCAGACCCTGCGCATCGCTGAGATACAAGTACCTCTCGACCTCGCCGCGCTGCGCGCGGGGCAGATACGCGCCACCGGTGTCGTGATTCGAGGGGTCGACCTGCACGTCGTGGTCGACGCGGACGGCGGCCTCAGTCTGCAACGTCTGCTGCCGGTTCAGCCGTCACCGACCCCGACCAGAGCGCCCACATCGTGGCTCAGCCTGCTGGGCGCGGTCCCATCTGGCAGCCGGGCGCAGATCGACGTGCGCGACATCACCATCACGGTGCACCAGCGGCGGATGACGGGTGGCGAAGCGCGTCTCCTCAGCGTGACGAAGCTGGGCGCGATCCTGGCCCTGGACGGCGCCGCGACGCCGGCGACGCTGCAGGTGACGGTGCGCGGGCCGGGTCAGATCACCGCGAGCGCGGGCGACGCAGCGCAAGGGCCCCTCGGCTTGCCGCCGCTCCGCCACCTCTCCCTGCCCGAGAATCTGGACGACGGCTGGCGCCACCGACTCACGGCGCTGACAGGCGCTTGGTCTCTGAAGCTGCGGGGTGAGGTGCACGTCACGGTGGAGGATGGCCGTCACCTGCACGTCGTGGCAGACGTCTTGGCGCCGGACGGGCTGCCGTTGCCCGGCGCGCCGACCCGCGTCGTCCAGCTCGATGCAGCGCTGCGTTTGGCCCGTCCGGCGCGCCTCCGCGCCGAGCTGCGTAAGCTGCGTGTGTTCGATGAGGCGCTGTTGATCCACGCCAGCGCGGAGCTGCCGGACGGCGACGCCGCGCCCGGGGGCGACTACACGGAGGTGAGCGTGGACGCCCACAGCGAGCTGGCGCCCTGGCTGGCGTGGCTACCCGCGAACGTGGCGCGGGCGAGCGCCGACACCCTGCAGGCTGCCGCGGCGCTGAGCACGCCGCGACTGCTGCCCTCAGAGCCCGAAAAATCAACGTGGCAGGTGCGAACGGAGCTGCGTATGGCGCGGCTGTATGGCGGCTCAGTGGCGAGCGGCGGCGCGGGTTCGGCGCGCCAGACCGACGTGGCGATCGACGTCGGGCGGCTGCAGGTGTCGGGGACTGCCGCGCAGGATCGAGTGGCCTTGCGGCTCGCGGGTGGCCTTGAGGGCGTCGTGGCCCGCGCCGCTGACGCGATCGTGCGCTGGCGCAGCGTAACGCTGGGCGAGAGTCAGGCGCAGGTGGTGCGCGCGGCGCGCACGGATTGGGGTTGGCGCATCGACGACAGCCAGCTCGCGGCGACCGTCGACACCGCGCGCTTCGACAGCGGCATTGGCAGCGCAGGCGCCCGCTCGGGTCGCGTCCACGGGGCTGCGTCGCTCCGCGCCAGCGGTGATGCGCGGGCGCTTCACGCGGCGTTGACCATCACCGGTGACGCCGACGTCCACGCCCCGGCAGCTGGGATGGCAGCCGGCCTGACGGTCACCAACGCGCGCCTGTCCCTCAAGGCGGATGTCGCCCAGCCGGCCGCGACGCCGCTCAAGCCGACCCAAGGCGGGAGTCCCCCGGCGGCTGGTGGGGCGCAGCTGGCCCCGACGCTGGTCCGTGCCTCGGGCCAGCTCGAGCTCGGCCAGGTGCGCGGCAGCCACGGCGGGCGCCGGGTCCACGCGTCGGCGGTGCGGTGGACCGTGGCGAGCGAGGCGGTGGCGCGCATCGCGCAGGGCCTCCGCATCGGCTCGCTCACCAGCGGCCTCACGGTTGGGCGCTTCGCCGGCGCGGGCGTGCGGGTGTCGGAGCCCGTCAAGGCCGAGGTGCAGCTCACTGCCATCACCGCCGACACGACGAATCCCGATCAGAGCCACGGCAAGATCACGTTCAGCGCCACGGCGTTGGGCAACTCGATCGCGTTGAAACTGCAGCGCATGGCGAGCCCGCTGACGTGGCAGGCGACCGTCGCCGCGCCGCGCCTGGGCGATCTGGTGGCCCTCGTGCCGATGTCCGCCGCGATCCGCAAGCAGGTGGGATGGCGAACGCTCAAGGTGGACGCCACGAGCCGCGGCCAGCTCGACAATCCGGGTCAACCGCTCAGCAGCGCGCTCCATCACGACACCGAGATCGAGCTGCGTGGCCTCAGTCTGCGGCTCCCTTCGTTGCGCGTGGCCGTGCCGGTCGCCCGCTTCACGGCGCGCGGTCGGAGCCGAGGCGCCCGCTTCAAGCAGGACCTCGGGCTGGTGCTGACTTCGCCCCGAATCGGGAAGTGGCGCGGCTCGGGACGGCTGCGCACGCGCGGCACGATCGACGTCGATCCCGGCAAACCTGCGCTGCACGTGAGCGGCGAGTCACGCATCCCTGGCGGACCGACTTGGGCCCTGAAGCTCGACGCGACCCACGCCGCCGGCAAGGCTGTCGTCGCGTGGGAGGCGACATCGACCAAGCTCAAGGGCCTCGGCCGGGCGGTGCCGCAGTCGCTGCAGGACGCGGTCTGTCTTGACGCCGAGCGGCTGTCGGGGTCCTGGCGGGGGACGCTGACCACGTCGCTGCGACGCTCGGACCTGCTGCGTCCAGCCGCCTGGCAGAAGACGCTGCTGCCGCTGGACCACGCCAAGCTCAAGGTCGCTCAAACGCTGATTGTCCGGGGTATGCGGTGTCGACAGCCGACGATGGCCCTGACCAGCCCGGAGGCGCAATTCGAAGCGACTGTGGCGCTGCGAGGGGGCGTCGCGACGATGGCCAGCCACATCCGCGTGCGGCGGCTCCGTGGCCACGTGCGCGACCGGCGGATCGATTTGCGGGGCCTCGACCAGGGCGTCAACATGAGCGGGCCCCTGCCGCTGAAACGCGGCGTGATCCGAGTTGAGCTGGACGGCGTGATCAAGCGACTCGACCAAGACCTCATCCCCGCCTGGCCCATCTCCAACGCGCGACTGACGGGCGTGATTTTGGCGAGAAATCAGCAGTTCATGCGGCTACACGAGGTGACGCTGCACAACCCATCGGGCGGGACGACCCTGCGCATCAGCGGCGGCATGGACTCCGGTCGCGCCCTTAAATCACCGACGACCGCCGCGCCTCCGATGGCGGGTGGCGCTGTGGCTGAAGCCCATCCGCTGCCAGGGCGACGCGGGTTCACGTTCACGGGAGAGCTTACGCAAGACATGGCCCAGCTCGGCGCGGCGACGGAGCTGGTGCGCGGCAAGGGGCGAGTGGTGATGCCCTATCGGCTCGAGAGCGGCGACCTCCATGT
>CALENB010000186.1 GCA_937910235.1 uncultured Myxococcales bacterium
CTGTTCGGTCGCTGTTTTTTTCGTGGTGGACGAAACGATGACCAAGGCCCTGTGAAGGATCCAGTTGCGTGCGCGCCGCCCTGTCGCTATGGTTCACGGCGCCTTTGTGTAGGGGTGTTTTTGGCCTTTTGAGGGCACGTGCGGACTCGAATCGAGTCTGCTTTGGAGACCGTTGAGATGAACATGATGACCCAGACAACCTTGCAGCATTTCCGGGGCCTCGCCCTACTGGCGATCGTTGGCATGACCGCCGCGTGCGGTACCACCAACGCCGCCGACACACCGCCTGTCACAGACGCCGGCACGGATTCATCAGGGGTCGCCACGGACTCCGGCGGCGCCGCCGACGGTGTGACGACCGGTGATGGCGTCGGGGGCGCGGATGCTGTCGCAGGGACGGATGCCGGCGGCACGGACACCGCCGGCGTGGCGACCGACACGGCTGGCGGTGCGACCGACGGCAGCGTCGTGACCTCTGATGCGGCCGCCGATGCGACCGCCGTCGAGACGGACACGCCGGACTCCGGCTCCACACCAGCAGATACGTCTGGCGCGACATCCGACGGCGGTGGATCAGCCGGTGCGACAAGCTGCGCGGGTCGCTGCGGCGCGTACGATGGCGACGCCACTTGCCAGTGCGATTCGGCGTGCGATCAGTTTGGCGACTGCTGCAACGACTTCAAGGCGCTCTGCACCTGCACGGTCGACGCCGACTGCGCGAAGCAGAGCAACAAATGCGAGACGTTTGAGTGTGACACCGGGATCTGCAGCAGCACCAGCTCGGCTGCTAGCGCCGGCAAGTGTGACGACAAGAACCCGTGCACCAAGGACAGCTGCGACCCCAGCTCGGGCAACTGCCTGAACGTCGCGTCGCAGGACGGCACGCTCTGTGCCGGTGACACCTGCAAGACCGCGATGAGCTGCTCGGCCGGCAAATGCAGCGGCGGCACCGACAAAACCGAAGGCGCCAGCTGCAACGACGGCAACGCCTGCACCAAGCTCGACACCTGCAAATCCGGGGCCTGCGCTCCTGGTGACGCACAGACGTGCGACGACAAGAACTCCTGCACGAAGGACAGCTGCGACCCGACCAAGGGCTGCGCTTACACGCCGGACGCCGCCGAGGGCACCAAGTGCGACGACGGCAAAGACTGCACGGTCGACACCAAGTGCACGAAGACGGGCAGCTGCTCCGGCACGCTCGTGGCCGAGGACACCAAGTGCGACGACGGCAGCGCCTGCACCTCCGACGACAAGTGCTCGGTGTTCGGTAGCTGCAGCGGCTCGAACAAGAACTGCGACGACGGGAAGCCCTGTACGACGGACTCCTGCGACGCCAAGACTGGCGCCTGCGCCAACGTCGTCAAGAGTGACGGATCGTACTGCACCGACGACAACACCTGCACGTCGTCCGACAAATGCCTCGCTGGCGCTTGCGTGGGCACGGAGCTCACAGACGGCGCCAACTGCAGCGACGGCAACACCTGCACGACGACGGACAAGTGCACCGCAGGTGTCTGCGAAGGCGTGCCGTCAGCCGCACAGGACGGCAAGAGCTGCTCGGACAACAACCCCTGCACGACGGCCGACAAGTGCGACGCGGCCGGCACGTGCCTCGGCGAAGTCAACGTCACGATCTGCGACGACGGCAACGGCTGCACCGCCGATGTCTGCGAGAAGGTCTCCACCTACTCATCGACCTGCAAGCACAACCCACTGGGCGACGGGGCCAAGTGCGACGACGGCGACTTGTGCACGTCGGGCAGCGTATGCACCAAGGGCAGCTGCGCGGGCGGAAAGGCGGACTGCAAGGACCTGTTCTCCGACACCATCGACTGCAACTCGACCAAGTGGACGTACGACCCCAAGGTCGCCGCGACGGAGGTTGGCTGGAACGCAGACGGCACGCCGGCGGCGCCTGCGGCCAAGAGCGGGACGTGCTCACTGAACTACAACAACGGCACCGACTTCGACAAGCAGACCGCCGGGTCGAGCGTGGCGAGCAAGGGCACCGTCACGTCGGGCGCCATCGACCTGCCGAGCGGCGTGACGGCGGTCCTGAGCTTCTGGTCGTACCACGGCGTGGAGGCGAGCTCGTCATTCGACAATCGGACCGTGCTCGTGTCGTCCGACGATTTCGCCACGAGCGGCGACACCAAGACGTGGAAGCTCGACAACAGCAAGCTGAGTAAGGTCTGGGCCAAGGTCAGCTACGCGCTCGATGGCTTCGCCGGCAAGAAGATCAAGGTCCGTTTTGACTTCGACTCCAAGGACGCCGTGAACAACACGACGCCCGGCTGGTTTGTCGACGACGTCAAGGTTCAGCAGAAGAACTAGGAGAGACGCCGCGCGCGCCTCGGCCGTCGGCTGGGGCGCGCTCGCGGCGCCGAGGCTGGGCTGACGCTGTCCTGGGCGCGCGGCACACGCACGCCGTGAGGACGCGCCCGCCCGCGGCCCGGGCTACTTCTGGCGGCGACCGCGCCGTGGACGCCGCAGCTTGGCAGCCTCACGGATCAGGTTGGCCAGCTTGCTCACGGGCTCTCGCGCAGCCGCGAGTTTGGCCTGGACGGGTTCGTCCTCAGCCACCGCAGCGATCCAATCGTCGAGCGCGCCGAGCGTCTGCGCGGCCGCGTCGTCGAGATCCGTCATGATCTCAAACCAAAACCCGCCGGCACCGTTCCCCACCAGCGCTGCCCATCCGGGCCGCTGGCTCCGTGGCGGTCGCATCGGCGCGAGCAGATCGCCTAGGTGACGCTCCAGCGTGTGGCCATTGCGATCGAGCTCCAGCAGCGCCCCCTCGGGTACCCGGCAACTCAGGTCGGCATCTGGCGCCGGCACCGGCGCGAGCGGCAGGACGTGGAGCAGCGCCGCTAGTGGCATGCCTGCGAGCCACGCGTCATCGCCGACCAACACGCGCGCCTTGACGCTGGCCAGGGTCGGCTCCAAGTCGCGCAACGCCATCGGCGAGAGGGCGCGCAGCGCCGCCACCTTCTCGTAGGGCACGTCGACCTGCACCCGTCCGCGCCGCAGGACCACGGGCAGCTCGATGCCGCTGATCGTCACCGTCTCGGGCAGTTCGTGCTTCTGAACACCGCCTTTTTGCTGCGCGCGGTCTTTGACACGTCGCAGCTGAAGGCTGTCTGCCAACTCTGGGTTCACCTCCGCGATCCACTCGGGCTTCAGCGCTGAGCAGTTCGTCGCGTAGGGTCGCTTGAGGATGAGGATGTCGGTCGCCACGATATAGCGCACCGGCACCTTGAACAGCGAGCTCGCTGGATGCACGGCACACCGCACGCCGCCGGGGCCTACGAAGAGCCGCCCTTCAGCGACGAGGATCTGGTCCGCGTAGCCCGCCGCCACGCAACGCACGACAGCGCCCAGCTTGCCGCCCTTACCCAGCTCAATCCCCTGCGCCTTGGCGACGTCGCCCAGCTGCTCGTGCGCGTGCGCCAGAAAGGCCATTGTGTCGGGGTCCAGGTAGAACCGCTCACAGAAGGACGTCTTGTCCTGCGCCTCGTAATACGCACGCACGACCGTGACGGCCGTCGCCGCGTCACCGAGCGGATGGGCGAAGGAGCGCTGCGCGGCTCTGGCCTCGCGCTCCTCGCCTTGAGGAAAGCGGAACGGCCGGCGACCACTCATCCAAGCGGCGACCATGAGCACTTCGTCCACGACGTCCGGAAAGCGCTCCGCGGCCTCGACGACCATGCGCGCCGTGCGTGGCTCCAGCGGAAACGGCGTCATGAGGCGCCCGATTCGCGTGAGGCGACGCTCTTCGTCGATGGCACCCATGATCTTCAGCTGCGCGATCGCCGCCGCGAGGCGTTTGGGTTGTGGCCGCGTCGGGAATGGAAACGCCTCGACATCATGCACGCCCACATCCACGAGCCGCAGGACCACCTCGCGAAGATCGAGCCGCAACACCGCCTCGGTCGTGAATCGCGGCGCCTCTTCGTAGACACGCTTCGGGTATAATCGAATCGCCACGCCGGGCGCCGTACGCCCCGCACGCCCGGACCGCTGGTCGGCGCTGGCACGGCTGATCTGCTCTTCACGCAGCGAGCGGATGCCCGTCTGCGGCTGCACGCGCGGCACTTTGGCGACGCCGCTGTCGACGACAAATCGGACATCCGGGACCGTGATGGAAGTCTCAGCGATATTCGTCGTGAGCACGATCTTCCGACGGCCGACATCGGTGAAGATCAGCTCCTGATCTTCGCGTTTGAGGGCGCCATAGAGCGGCATGATCGCGGCTCTGCGATCGATTCCCATGTTGGTGAGGCGCTGTGTTACCCCGCGGATCGCCGCTTCACCGCTGAGGAAGACCAATATGTGGCCGGGCTCACCTGAACCACAGATGGCCTCAATCTCCCAGGCGGCGCTGTCGAGCACATCGTCGGGGTCGGAGCTTCTCGGCACCTCGTACCGAATCTCAACCGGATGCGGCCGCGCGTCGATGTGAACCCGGGGCACCTGCGTGCCTATCCCCGCGAAGAACGCGATGAAGTGCTCGGGATCGATAGTGGCTGAGCTGATAACAACACGAAGGTCCGCTCTGGCGCGCACGGCGCGATGGAGCAGGCCCAACAGGAAATCGATATTCAGTGACCGTTCGTGTGCCTCATCGATGATGATGATGCCATAATCGTCGAAATCATGTTGCTCCCGAGCCTGCTGCAGCAGGATCCCGTCGGTCATGACACGAATACGCGTGGCTGCGCTGCTGCAGTCGTCGAAGCGAATCGAATAGCCGACTTCCGCGCCGACCTCGACGCCCATCTCCGCGGCGATACGCCAGCAGACGCTCGTCGCCGCGATTCGCCGTGGCTGGGTGAGGCCGATCGTTTTGTTGGTGATGCCGGCTCTCAGCAGCATCTGCGGCAGCTGCGTCGTCTTCCCCGAGCCAGTCGGGCCCTCGATCACGACGACTTGATGGTGCCGCACGGCGTCGAGGATGTCGTGCTCGGAAGCGTAGACGGGTAGGGCGTGCGCGATGGTCTGCAGCGCAGCGGCTGCAGCCGCCGCGGCCGGGGGTGTTTGTGGTGTGTTCATCGGTTCCGTGGCTTTACAGGAGGTCGACGTGCGCGCCCTCGATTGCGCCGATCACTTCGATGTCGGCACCCCGCTCTTGCACCACTTCCTTGCAGTGCGCAATCTTCCGGTCGACGGCGTCGTCGTCGTGCATCGGATCATGCGAGAACAGGGCGACCCGCCTGGCGCCGGCCGCGATCCCAATGTCGATCGCGTCGAGGTAACAGGTGTGCCCCCACCCGAGCTTCGCCTCGTATTCTTTGGGTGCGTATTGCGAATCGGCGATGTAGAGATCCGAGTCGCGCGCTAGGTCAACTAGGTGCTCATCTCGCTTGCGTCCGTACGCTTCGCCATCGTCACCCGGGCGGCTGCGCTTGAGCAGGTAGCGGTACGGTTCCGTATCCGTCGCGTAGGTGATCACATGGTCGCCGACGGTAATGCGATATCCGAGCGTCACGCCAGGGTGGTTCATATACGCGTACGTGATGCTGAAAGGCCCAATCTCAATCGGATCGCCGCGCAACTCCGTCACCTTGATATCCGCCATCATGTCGCCCAGCGCGACCGGGAAATACACGGGATCCATTTGGCCTCGCAGGACCTTCTCCAGCGGCCGATCGATGGTCCGCGGGCCATAGATTTGCAGCTTGTTACCAGGGACATACGCCGGCACGAAGAACGGAAACCCCTGAATGTGGTCCCAGTGGGTGTGTGTGATCAGCATATTGAGGTCGAGCGCTTTGGACCCAGGCGCGCTTGGCTTGCCACGGCGCATCAGCTCGAGCCCCAGCCTCCGCAGGCCCGTACCCGCGTCGAGGATGAGCAGCTCGTCGTTGTGCTCTACTGTGACGCAGGGCGTATTGCCGCCGTAGCGCACCGTCTCGGGACCAGGCGCGGCGATCGAGCCACGCACGCCCCAAAACGTCACGCGAGTGCGCCAAGCCAGCTTCTCAAGCAACGCGTGAATCTCGTCGGGCCGGAAGGGCTTCTGCACAAAGGCGTTGGCGCCAAGCTCGAGCGCTTTACGCTGATCGGACGCGAACGTCTGCGCTGAGATGACGATGACGGGCACCGACCGCGTGCGAGGATCGGCGCGGAGGTGCTGGATGACCTCGTAGCCGTGCATTTTGGGCATCATCAGGTCGATGAGCACCGCGTGTACGTGCTCGTCCTGGGCCATTTTGAGCCCGGCTTCTCCGTCCGAAGCAACCAAAACCTCATAGCCGAGCCCTTCCAGGCTTACGGCGACGAGCAGTTGGCTCGCGGGGTCGTCTTCGATCAGCAACACTCTGCGGGCCATGTGGCTCTCCCTCTTCCTGTGAGCTGACGGGGACCGATCGAGTCAAAGCGCTGGTTTCCCGCGGGTTGATCGGCCCCTTGAGCGTGTCGACCCTTTCGATCCCGTTCGAGCGAGCTTGCCCTTGTGCCCGTGTCCATCGTGCGGCGTGGTCTTGCTTCCACGTCTCTGAATCCGCGCTCTCAGGATGTCGTTGGCGCCGAGCCTAGCGCAGGTCTCGGCGACCGACAATGGGGCATGCGTTGACAGCGACCGCGTGTGCGCTAATGGCCGGGACGCGAGACCTTGGTTCCTGCCGGTGCGCTGGGGCCTCGTGGGGCGGCGGCGCGGCTTGGCGCCGGGGTCGCTGCGGGCGCGGCGGTGGTCGGTGCGCTGCCGAATACGTTGGCCGCACAGTTGGGCACGGTGAGGGCCATCCCCGCGCCGAGACGCGCGCTCGCTGCGTAGACGCGCTGTGCCTCGGGCAGCGCAGCTTTGAGGCCGTCGATGCGGCGTTGATTCGCCGGGTGCGTGCTCAGGAGCTCTGGCGTCTTCTGTCCTGCCGTAGCTTTCCCAAAACGCTGCCAGAAGGCCACAGCGTGCGCGGGGTCGTAGCCTGCGCGCGCCATGAACAGGAGCCCCAGTCGGTCGGCTTCGAGCTCCATGTCGCGCGAATACGGCAGCATCAGGCCGACGTTGGCCCCCATCCCCATCGCCGCCATGATCTTGTCGTGGTAGGCGCCGTTACTCAGCGACACGTCTGCCGCCTTGAGGCCCGCGTCGACAATCATGGCTCGGGACACTCGCTCCGCGCCGTGGCGCTGGATCGCGTGGGCGACCTCATGGCCAATCACCGCGGCGAGGCCAGCCGCCGTGCCGGCAGGACCGAGCAGGCCGCTGTACACCCCGACTTTGCCGCCCGGCAGCGCGAACGCGTTCATCGTCGTGGGTGAGTCGAACAGGTGAAACTGCCACTTCCAGGTCGGCTGCGACGACACCGCCGCGATGCGTCGTCCGATGTCCTGCAGAAGCGCGTTCGCCTGCGCGTTTGTGCACTGCTTCTCCTTGGTGTTGACCTCCTTGAAGGCCTGTTCACCGAGCTGCATCTCCTGTGAGTTCGGGATCAGAATGAGGGCGCGACGCCCACCGTAGGTCTGCACGCAGCCGGCGGCGAGGGTCGCGATGAGCAGCAGGAGTGCGGAGTGTCGAAGTGGTACACGCATCTGGCGGGCCTCCTTGTAGGGGCCGGCAGGCTAAAGCGCGACGGAACAGGGCACAAGGCGCAGCGCGTGCGAGGGCCGGCGAGGCGCGCCGAGGTGGCGGACTAGCAGAAGTTCTGCGTCACCCAAATGCGACCGTCCGCGCCGATCGCGACGCCGATCCCTTCCTGGCGCCACTGCGGTTTCAACAGGTTGGCGCGGTGCCCTGGGCTGTGCAGCCAGCCGTCCACCACGCGCTGGGCGACCTGCGCCGGGGTGCGGAAGCCGGCGGGCACTTTGCGGCCATCGGCGTAGACGATGATGCGGGCGTTGTGGTGCGTCAACGCCAGGTTCTCGCCGCCGGTAAGAAACGAACGGCTGCTCAGAGGCACCTGGCAGGTGTAGCCGCCGCGTTCGTAGCGCGCCGAGAAATCTTCGCCGGTTGGCGAGTTGTGCGCGAAGTAGCCGCGCCGCAGCATATCTCGGCTGTGATTTGTCGCGACGCCGCCGAGGCGGCCGTCCCAAGCGAGCGGCCGGAGCCTGTGTTCGGCTCGCACCCGGTTGACCTCCTGATGCACCAGACGCGCGACGGAGGTCGGTAACACGAGGGTGCCCCCGCCGTTGCGGCTATGAACCTCGGTGGTCGCGGGCGCCTGAGCCGCGCAACCCAGCGCGAACACGAAGCTGATGGCAATCGCCGTGTGAACTCTTATGCGTGTCATGACGAACCTCCCCTAGAGGGTTGGACGCGCAGGCGCGACAAAGGATTCAAAAATGTGACCAGGGTCGCCGCGACCAGACTATTCGTGCATCGCCGCTTCGATGTCGACCTCGGCCACGATGGTCTCCTCGACACCTGGAAACAGGCACAGCAAGGAGCTCATGAACGTCTCGCGGCAAGACCGCCTCAGCGCCTCGACGGGGGTGCCGAGCGCGAGGCTGTGATCCTCCCACAGCTCCATGATCATGCTGTCTTTGGCGCCGCGGGGCAGGGCGAGAAATGGCGAGTGCAGGCTGTTCTCAAGCGCGACGCAGCGCCACGCCAGCGCGATGACCAACGCGCGATCCGATGTGCTGGGGCCGCGCATCTGCCCGGGGCGCGGTAGGCGGCACAGAAACAGGCTCTCCATTGCGGCGAGTCGCGCGGCGAGGTAGGTCTTGCGGTCCTCGTCCTGGCAGCCGGCCCAGTCGAAGTACGCGTCGACTAGGTGCTCGAACGTCAGCAGCCGGTTGGTGTCACTCGGGCGCAGCGCGCGCACACGAGCCGACGCCCGTGGCCGCGCGATCGAGTCAGCCCCCGACCGCGCTGGTGCGTCCGCGCTGTCGTCGGTGAAGAGGCCCGCCGCCGCGGTTGTCGCTGCGGGGAGCGCCGTGTCGAGCATCGGCGCAGCCGGTCGATGCTGGTCGACGCCGCCAAGCCGCGCGAGCTGTGCGTCCTCGGCTAGAAACTCCTGTTTGAGCACGGCTGAGAGCCGCTCGGCGCGCTCGCGCACCGGCACGCGCTCAATACGCGCCTGCAGATCGCGAAAGAACTTGCCGGGAGCGGGGTGGCGCAGCTCAAACGAGC
>CALENB010000187.1 GCA_937910235.1 uncultured Myxococcales bacterium
CCTCGAGATCTCCGCCTGCAACCCTCCAGGCGACGTGACGCCGACCAGCCCGCCCGGCGACGTGACGCCGACCAACAGCGGCCCTTCGGAGGCTTGCCTCAAGAGCATGGTGACCTGCGCCGCACCGAGCGGAAAGGGGGACTGCGTCGCGCTGTTCGGGTGCTTCCAGACCTGCCAGAAGAGCCTCAAAGAGGACAACCCGATGGCCTGCATGTTCCAGTGCGCGACGACCGGCACGACCCAGGCCTACGCTGACCTGATCGCGCTCGGCCTCTGCAGCGACAAGTGCGAGGACACGTGCGCGGGCAAGGGGGATGCGTGTGAAAACACCTGTATGAGCCAGGACTGCCCGGCCGCGTTGAAGGCCTGCTCGCCGCCGAACTAGGTTCACGGCGAGCGTCGTCGACCGCGACGCCGCCCCGCGCTCACGCTGAGCGCGGGGCGGCGTGCTTTTTGGCGCGTATTGGCGCCCGTCCAGCTCAGCGCTTGGCCAGCGCGGCGCGGTCCTCCTTCGACGACCACGCGATGAGCTTCGCCGCCAGCCAGCCGCCCAGAAAGCCGAAGAGGTGGCCTTGCCAGGAGACGCCGGGGCGCGTCGGGAGGACCCCCCAGATCATGCCGCCGTAGATCACCCCGACCACGACCGAAGTGGCGATCGTGACCATGGAGCGCTCATACCAACCCGCGAGCAGCAGGTAGCCCAGCCAGCCAAAGATCAGCCCGCTCGCGCCGATGTGGTTGGAGTGGGCGCCGCCGGTGAGCCAGGTGCCGAGGCCGCCGACGACGATGATGACGGCGCTCGCCTCCAGAAACGGCACCTTGCCTCGCCCCCGAACCAAGCAGCCGAGCACCACAAAGGGACCCGAGTTGGCGATGAGGTGGCCAAATCCGCCGTGTAGAAAGGGCGACAACAGGACCCCCCAGAGCCCAGAGACCTCACGTGGGTGGATGCCATGACGCTGCAGGCTGCTGCCGAGGACCAAGGTGTCGACCAACTCGATTGCCCAGAGCACGGCGAGGCCGATCAGCACGGGTTGGGCGACCGCGCGCATGCCGTCGGTGGTCTCGCCGAGCAGTGAGGTTTTGGCGGTCATGGGTCCTCCGAGGGCCGTTCGACGTCGTCGGCGCGGTGATGACCGCAGACTAGGCCGAATGATCGATCCGGTGCCAGGGTGAGTTGGTGGCGAATCTGACCGGCACAACACGAACGCCGGGTTGGCGCGTCAACGTTCTGAGCGGTGTCCGTGCCCTCGCGGCGATTGCGTTGTAATGTCACGCCGCACCCCGCCTTCCTGGAGCCCCCCATGGCCAAGCCGATCCGTCGCTCGTTGACCTCACCGCTGCGCGGAGTCGCGCGTCTGGGCCACCGCCCGGCGGCGTGTTCAGGACCACGCATCCAAGCCCTCAACGGCCGGCTGTATCGGGGAATCGCGGTGCTGTGTTGCGCGGCGCTGCTCGCGGCGTGCGGGCTGCGCGATACCGCGCTGAGCGCCGCCAGCGCCAGCACGCCGGGTGGCGCGATCGGCGGCGCGACGGCCCTCGGGGCGAAACAACCGAACGACCAGCGGACGGCCAAGCGGGGCAGCGCGACCGACCCTGCCGCGGCGCTACTCAGCCACAGACCAGCCGGACCGATGCAACCACGCACGCCGCTGCCCAAAGCCTCGCCGGCGCCGACCGGCACGTTTTTTGGTCTCGGCCCGATCCACGCTGATGTCGACAAGCGCAAGCACCACTTCTACCCCGGTCCCAAGCCGCCGCCACGCGTCGGCGAGGTGATCACGATGGCGGTGCCCCCGCCTGGACCCGCGCCGAGCCAGAGCGCGCCGCCTGTCGGCGTTGCGGGCGTTGTCACGGTCTCGCGGGTCGCGCCGCAGGGCGTCGTCGGCATCATCAACGCGGTGAGCGCGCAGTTTAGCCAGGCGATGGTGCCGGTGGCGTCGTTGCGTGATCTGCAGAGGTGGCCAGTGCCGCTGCGCATCACCCCAGCCGTCGACGCCAAGGCCCGCTGGCTCGGCACCCGCACGGTGGTGTTGGAGAGCATCAAGCGACTGTCGTTTTCGACCGCCTTCACCGCGGAGGTCGCCGCTGGCACGGCGGCCGCCAACGGCAGCAGGCTCGCCGTGGCGAAGCGCTGGACGTTTGAGACGCCGCGTTTACAGCCGGCGTGGCGCATGCCCTCCGGCAATCAGGTGCGGCCGGAGACGGCCATCGCGGTGACGTTCAATCAGGAGATCGACGCCGACAAAATCGCCAAAGCGCTGATGTTGCGGCGTGGGGGGGACCGGATCGCGCTGGCGTTGGTGCCGGTGAAGGCGTGGAAGACCCTGCCCAAGCTCGCGACCCGCCTCGCCGGCGCGGACCCCAAGCGCACGGTGGTGCTGCGGCCAACGCAGCTGCTTGCGGTGGCCAGCGCCTTTACGGTGACGCTGCCGATCGGCGCTTACTCCGCCGAGGGACCGCTGCCGACCAAGACGGCGCTGACCTGGTCGTTCTCAACCTACCCCAAGCTCAAAATCTCCCAGGCGTGGTGCGAGTACAAAGACAAGCGCAGCGCCTGCCGTGAAGGCAACCCGGTGTCGCTCCGTACGACCACGCAGCTCGATCCGGAGCAAGAGCTGCGCGCGGTGGTCAAGATCACGCCGGAGCCTGCGGACCTACAAATCCGCGTCAATGGCTATGGCCTGAGCCTCACGGGTGGGTTCGAGGCCTCGTCGCGCTACGTCGTGCACATCTCGCCCACGCTGCGCGATGTCTTCGGTCAGACCCTCGGCAAAGCCTGGACTGCGACGTTTGCCTACCGTGACGGTGAGCCCGTGCTGCAGCTGCCGAGCACGCAACCGGTGGTGATCGAACAAGCCGCCGGCACGACGGTGCACGCCCGTGTGCGCAACCTCGACGCGGTCACGCTGCACCTGCTGCCCATCGGAAAACACGGGCTGCACGCGGCGCACCGGGGCTTTGGCGGGGGGTGGCAGCCGCGAGACAAACACCCCTTCGCGCAGCTCACGGCGGCCAGAGATCCGGCCTCTTCGCGGCGCCGCGACAAGGCGACTCGAACGGCGCTGAAGACCGGTGTCACCAAAAACAAGCTGGGGGTCGTCGCGCTCAACCTCAAGCCTGGGCTACAGGGCCGCCCCTCCGGCGTGGTGGCGATGTCGGTGTCGGCGCCGTGGCCCTACAACCGCGGCTGGTTCTCGGGCAAGACGGGCTACACGTCGCTGCTCGTCCAAGTCACCAACATCGGCATCACCGCGCGGTGGGACAACAAGCGCGTGGTGGCATACGTCGCGACGCTGAGCACCGGCAAGCCGCTCGGTGGCGCGCGTGTGGAGCTCGTCGACGGCAAGGGCGCCGTGATCGCGACCGGAAAGAGCGACGACCAAGGCGCGGTGGAGTTACCCTGCACCAGCTGGGGTTGGAGCGACTCGCGGTTTCTGTGGGTCGAGTCCCAGCCGAGCGGCGCCACGGAGGTGGCGTTTCTGCGGCTGCCACGGCAAGTGCGGGGACCTGGCGCGACGCCGACGCTGCGCTCGTTTGTGTGGACCGATCGCAGCCCCTACAAGCCGGACGAGGTGGCGGAGCTCAGTGGTCTCCTGCGCGCCGACGATCCTGGGATGAAGGGCGGGATCAACGCCGTGAGCGACGCGCGCGCGCTGAGCTGGAAGCTGCGGTCTGCCCGCGGCATCGAGGTCGGTAAGGGCGAGGTGGAGGTCAGCGCCAGCGGCGCCTTTCACGTGCAGCTGCCCCTGCCCGCCGACATGGACCTCGGCAACGCGTGGTTTCAGGCCAAAATCGTAGGCGGGCGGTGGGCAGGCAAGCGCGTGCAGCACAGCTTTCAGGTGCAGCATTACCGCGCGCCAGAGTTCAAGGTCGCCGCTGCGCTGCGGCCCGGCGCGCGACAAGCTGCCGCTGCGCCGACGCCGTCTTGGCTGCGGTTTGGGGAGGACGCCGAGCTTGAGGTCAGCGGCCGCTACTACTTTGGCGCGGCGATGGGCGGCGCGAAGGCGCACTACTTGCTCAAGCGCACCCCGACACGTTTTGCGCCACCCAAGCACGCGGGCTGGGCGTTTGGCCGCGCGCAGACGTCGCCGTGGCGCGGTGGCGGCGGCCAGGGCTTCGCGGTGCATGGACACAGCATTGTGGCGCAAGGACAAGGCACGCTCGACGCGGAGGGTCGCTGGCGCATCCAACATCTGCTCGACCCGACGTTGCGGGACAAGAACGGAAAACCGGCGCTGACAGACGGCAAACCCGGGCAGATCGAGGGGCCCGCGAGCTACACGCTTGAGACCTGGGTGGAGGACGACGCGCGGCAACGAATCAGCGCGCGCGCCACCGCGACGGTGCACCGCGGCGGCCTCTACGCCGGGCTGAAGCTCGACAAGACCGTCATCGAAGCCGGCAAGGAGCTGACGTTGTCGGTGGTCGCCGCAGACGTGCAGGGCAAGCGACAGGGCCGCGCGGTGCAGGTCCGTCTGGTGCGCCTCGAGGCGAAGAAACGGGCGCGCTGGTCCCACGCGCCGCGGTTTGGCCGCGGTCGACCCTGGCCCCTGTGGCAGTTCGACGAGGTGGAGGTAGGCCGCTGCACGGCGACGACGACGCTGACCCTCGGCGTCGACAAACGGCCGCTGCCGGCGACCTGCAAGCTGACGCTGCCGACCGCTGGCCAGTATCGCTTCATCGCGCAGGTGACGGACGACGGCGGCGCCACGACGATCAGCCACATCGAGGCGTATGCCTTTGGCAAGAAGCGGGTGCGTTGGGCCGTGCGCGACATGGGCACCGTGGAGCTGGTGCCGGACAAGGCGAGCTACCAGCCCGGCGAGACGGCGACGGTGTTGATCAAGAGCCCGTTTCCCGCCGCGCGTGGGCTGCTCACAGTGGAGCGAAACGGGCTCATCTCGTGGCGCCTGGTCGATGTCGCGACGGGCGCGAGCGCGGTGCAGGTCAAGCTCGCGCACGGCTGGGCGCCGAACGTCAACATCCACGTGACGTTGTTCTCTGGCCGCCGCGCCGCCTCAACGCCCAGAGATCCGAGCCCAAAGTCGAGGCGAGGCTTGGATCCCGAGGGCAAACCGCGCAGCGCTAGCGGGCAGCTCTCGTTGCCGATCGCCTTGAGCGAGAAGAACATCGCCGTGCAGGTGCTGCCCAAACGGCCGGTCATGGCGCCGGGGGAGACGCTGGAGTTGGATCTGGAGACCCGTGATGGCCACGGCAAACCCGTCGCCGCGAAGCTGACGGTGTGGGCCGTGGATGAGGGCGTGCTGGCGTTGCTGGGGTTCATGACGCCGAACCCGCTGCCCTTCTTCCATCGCCACCGCGCCGGCCACGCCGCGGGTGATGATCTGCGCGCGCGCATCTTGGTCGAGCAATTCGCGGCGCTCCGGGGTCGTTCGTACCCCCGCAAGAACAAGATGATGAGACACCTCGAGGGCAAGGCGCGGCGGGGCGGCGGCGGGCGCACGGCGATGCGCTTTGGCAGCAAGTCGGCCGGCGCGCCGGTGGCGGTCGCAGAGGCTGCACCACGAGGCGCTGAGCGCGCTGAATCCGAAGAGGGTGGGGCGGACGCGCCCGGTGACGTGGGCGGAGGACCCGCGCCGGCGCTGCGGCAGTTGTTTGCCGCCACGGCGTTCTTCCGCAGCGGGATCGTGACCGACGACGCCGGCCACGCCGCGCTGCGGGTCAAGCTGCCGGACAACACCACGACGTTTCGGGTCATGGTCGTCGCGGAGGCCGCGGCAGATCAGTTCGGCAGCGGCGATGGCCAGTTCACCACGCGCCAGCCGGTGCTCCTGCGCGCGGCCCTGCCCCGGTTCGCCAACCTGCACGACGATTTTGACGCCGCGGCCGTCCTGCACAACGAGACCGGCAGCAGACAGACGTTCGTCGTCGGCGCCCGCGGCGCTGGCGTCTCGTGGCATGACACGTTCGAGAAGACCGTCGACCTCGACGCCGGCGCCGCCACCGAGGTGCGATTTCGGGTGCGCGCGACCCAGACCGGCCGCGCCACCTTCCAGTTCGCCGCGCGGGTCAAGGGCAGCGCGCGCCGCGACTATGCCGACGCCGTGCAGACGTCCATCCCCATCAACCTGCCCGCCACGCTGGAGGCGTTTGCCACCTACGGCAGCACGACCTCGAGCGTCAAACAGCCGATTCAAGCGCCGACGGACGCCATCGCCGGCTTTGGTGGTCTCGACGTCACGCTCTCCTCGACAGCGCTCTCCGGCCTCGAAGACGCGACGCGCTACTTGATTGAGTATCCCTACGAATGCGCCGAGCAGACGGCCTCGCGGCTCATCCCCATCACCCTGCTTGGCGAGCTGCTGGATCAGTTTCAGATCGGCAGCGTGGCCGATCGCGCCAAGCGGGACGGCCTAGTCAACCGCGCGGTGAAGCGGCTCGTGGGCCTGCAGCATTACGACGGCGGTTTTAAGTTCTGGCCCAAAGCCCGGCAGTCGAGCCGGTGGGTGAGCCCGTGGGTGACGTACGCGCTGCTGCTCGCCAAACAGCAGGGCGCGACGGTGCCGCCCCGAACGCTGAAGCGCGCCAACCAATACCTGCGCAACCTCGTGCGGCGCTCGAGCTGGCATACCGAATGGTGGCGGGTGAGCGACACGCTCTCGCTCTGGGTGCTCACGCATCCGGCGAACACCCTGGGTCCACCGGCGCAGCACAAGCAATACGCGGGGCCTTTGGGCCGGCTGTACAACGACCGCGACAAGCTGCCGGTGTTCGCCAGAGCGTGGCTGATGACGGTGGCGCATCGCCTGGGTGAGACCAGCAAGCGCGACGAGCTGCTGCGCGGGCTCGACAACAACGTCGTCGAGAAGGCTGGCACAGCGCACATCGTCGAGGGAAAAAGCGAAGATCTGCGTATTCTCATGCACAGCAGCGACCGCACGGACGCGATCGTGCTGGGGGCGCTCGTCGAGGTGAAACCGACGCACCCGCTGATGTCAAAACTCATTCGCGGGCTCATGGATGCGCGTGTGAAGGGCCGCTGGAGCACCACCCAGGCCAACGCGTGGGCGCTGGTGGGGGCGCGGCGCTACTTCGACGTTTTTGAGCGGGTCACGCCGAACTTCGCCACGCAGCTGTGGCTGGGCGACGGCTTCCTTGGCACGCAGCGGTTCAAGGGCCGGTCGTTGGCGAAGGCACACGCGCACGTGCCGATGGATTTGGTGACGCAACGGGCCCAGAAAGACGGGCGAACAGCGAAGACCGGCAGCGCTAGCGGCGGCGGGGGCAATCCCGGCAGCGGCGGCAAGCTCATCGATCTGGTGCTCGCCAAGCAGGGTCCTGGGCGCATGTACTACCGGCTGGGCCTGCGCTACGCGCCACAGAGCCTGCGCCTGCCCGCGACGGAGCAAGGCTTCACGGTGCAGCGGACCTACGAGGCGCTCAGCGCCAAGGAGCGCGATCGGGTTCAGCAGCTGCCGAACGGCTCCTGGCGGATTCGGGCTGGCACGGATGTGCGCGTGCGGCTGACGGTGGTGGTGCCGACGCGCGCCCACTACGTCGTGGTGGACGATCCGCTGCCCGGCGGCTTTGAGCCCCAGAATCCGGCGTTTCGAACCACCAGCAGCGCCCACCAGCAGTCGCCCAACCGCCGCGGTGGTGGCGGCTGGCACTGGTACAGCTGGTGGCGATGGAATCACATCGAGATGCGGGACGACCGCGTGCTGCTCTTCGCCGATCGCTTGTGGGCCGGCGTCTACAGCCACAGCTACGTGGCGCGCGCGACGAGCATTGGCCGCTTCGTGGTGCCGCCGGCGCGGGCAGAGGAGATGTACGCGCCCGAGACGTTTGGCCGCAACGCCACGACCTTTGTGGAGGTGGTTGAGTAGCCAGCGCGGCGTCTACAGCGCGGGCATCGAGGCGTAGACAGGCTTAATGTCCACCGGTAGCGCGCTCAGCTCGCTCAGCTTGGCGTGGACCTCGCCCGGCGCGATGCCGTACTGCAAAATCAGCCTGCCAGCGCCAGCGTAGTCGCCACGACCGATGATCTGCAGCACCTCAGCGACGAGCTTGCGCACCGCTTTTTTCAGCACCGGCGCGTTGACCTCGAAGGTCCGGCCGCTGGGGTTGTAGCGAAACACCCACTCATTGGCCAAGTAGTTGTAGATGATGGACTTCGCCGCGGTCTGTGGCGAGGAGCGACCGAGGCGCATGCTGTCGAAGAACCCGGCGAGGAACGTCGCGGCGACGGTGGTCTCAGCGCCTTTGGGGAGGACGCCCTGCTCGCTCAGCCAGAGGTAATTCAGCAGCGCGATGGCCTCGCCCTTGACCAGCTCGATCAAGGGATAGCGCGCCCGCAGCAGCTCCCGAGCCGACGTGCGACCGCCACCGGGGACCTCGATGCGGCTGGCCTGGATCCCGTGGGCGAACTGCCAGGCCAGCAGGATGTTGAAGTAGGCGTCAAAGCTGACTTGGCGGGCCAATTTGGGCTCGAAGATGGCCTGCGCGACGGGCTGCGCCAAGGTGTCAAACTTCGCCTGGACGACGTTCTTCAGGATCACATTCTTGGTGCCCCGCGCGCGCCGGACCCGCTCGTCGTTGGGCAGCACAAAAGCGCGGATTTGGTAGCCCGAGCGCGCGTCGCCTGCGGTGTAGAGCACGTTGCCGATGGTGATCGGGCTCGGCTTGGTCAACTCGAAGCGCGGCTTCAGATCGGGCGGCAGCGGCAGGTTGTCGATGAGACCCTGATGGAGCTTGGTGAGCTGCGCAAAACGCTGCGACGCGCGCTCGTCGCGCAGGTAGATGATCGACTCGAACGAGGTTTTGAGGCCCATCAGACGGTCTTCATAGTACTCATAGGGGCCGATCACGATGTCGAGCGGGCAGTCGCCCGTGCTGAGCCACAGCACCTCGCTCGTGAGGTAGTCGTCGTTGAGCAGGGACGTCGCGCGCGCGGTGAGAAACGTGGCTAGACCAGCGCAGCGGCAGCGCGAGTCATGGTCGCCAACGCCACCGTTCGGTCCTTTGGGTTGTACGCAGCGATGCACCGCCGCAGCGGCGCGAAGAGCGTCGGCGGCGACCTTGAGATCGGCGGCGTAGGCTTTGCTGTAGGGCACGGTCGTCAGATCGCGGCCGCTGCGCCGCACGACCGTATAGGGGCTGAAGAGGGCCGGCGCGGTCGCTGGCAGCTTGTGGACCCAGGTGTCGATCTCACGGCGGGAGATGTCGGCCGGGTAGAAGTTCGCGCCCGGTGGACGCTGGCGTTGTGAGAGGAAGGGGTCGTCGTTGTGGTGGCGATCCCACGGGCCATAGTGGATCTCGAGCAGCTGCAGGAACTGCTTGGCCAGCTGGTGACCCTCGAAACGGCCAGTCCGGCGCAGCGCGGCCCGCATCGCCGGGCCGTCAGCGGAGACCTGCTGCCAGTAGACCCGGTCGATCGCGTCGGCGGCCTGGCGCAGATGGGGCAGCATGGCGGCGACATCGTCGGGGATCTTGCCGGGCACCGTGAGCTTGACGGCCGGGTAGCGAGCGAGGCGCGCGGTGACCTGGGCCGGCGAGATGGCGCGTGTCATCAAGACGCTGCGCGCTGAGGGAGGCGCCGAGAGAGGCGGCGCGGCGGCGGCGGGGCTGGCGACCATGGTGAGGCTGGCGACAACGGCGAGGCTGGTGACGACGACGAGACCTAGGATGGCCCAGTCCAGAGTGGCTGGGCGCTGGGCGACGGTACGCGCAGAGGGCGCTGCGGCGGAGCGGACGGGCATGGAGACCTCCCACGAGCTCTTTCTGTGAGCAAAGATGAAGGCGGATGATAGCCCACGGAGGCGGCTTTCGCCACGTAAGTGTGGGCCGCGGGCGGCGATGCGGCGCGGTGGTCGCGAAAAATTGTCGCGATCGAACCCGCCGGTGTGGCGGGGGCTAGGCGCGCGCTCGTCGATGGCGTCAGGCCCTTGGCCGTCATAGGATGGATCGTCCATACGGGACTGAACCAGCGCCGTACCAGTACGATAGCGCACGGTCCAGTCCCAAGTTCGATTGGGTTCGGGGCCGTGCGCTCCTCACGTTTTCGTCTCTTTCCCGCGAGCGATCCCATGGACATCGAGATCATCAGCGCCAGCGCGAGCTGGTCCGGCATCGCAGAAGGCTGGCCCCGCGTCGATGCGGCAGCGTCCCTACGGGTCGCCCGCGGCGCGTCCGTGGATGCGTTCGTGGTCGAGCTCTCTTTGCTCGACAGCGCGGGGGAAGTGCTGAAGCAGACCGCCAGCGCGGTCGATGCGCCGCGATACCTCGAGCGCCGCACGGCCGTGCACGAATCACTATCCATCAAGGACTTTCCAGCTGACGCCTCCGCCGTGCTGCGAATCACGCCAACCCACGCGGCACATACAATCGACATCGCCTTCGATTGGAGCGCTGGCGATACGGACGCGGTGGTGAGCGGGCAACGGCGTCTTGGTCCCCTGGTGGCGGAGCTGGCGACGGTCACCGTCGAGCCGCCCGACGAGGATGGTGACGTGCATATCTCGACCAACGTCCACCTCACCAATCCATCGACGGAGACCCTCAGCGTGGTCGCCTGCCGACTTGTGCTCCCGGAGACCCGGGCGAGCTACGGCAGGGGCCCGCATCAGTTCGCGCGCCAGCTCAAAGCCGCTCAGAGCGTGGCGCTCGCCCCCCACGGGTTCCTTGTCGAGCCGGTCCCGCCGACGGGGACGGGCTTGATCCGGGTCGAGTCGCACCTCGTCGCGTTCGCCCCGCTCACCGTAGCGTTGCCCATCTCCTGCCCGCCAACCTGAGGAGGCGTCTGCCGCGACCTGCGCTCAGCTAGAAGGAGGCGGTCGCCGGTCAGCCGGTTTCAATCAACTTGGGCGATCGCGTGACCAACGAGGTACGTTCGACCGAGCCGGTTCAGAGACAGGAGAAGAGCTTTCGTTTCGAGCAGCTTTGCGAGACGGCCTCGTCGCACGATGATGGGCCCCCTGCCGACCGCGAGGAAGGCGTTGGGATCTGCCGTGCGGAGCGCCGAACCCGAGCGCGAACCCTGTCTGTCACCATCAGGATGATCATGGGTCCTCGCCGGGCTCGAGTCCTGGGCCGTCCGCCTCAACGCGCGCGGCTGCGGAGGCGGCGGCGCTGCGATCGAGTCTGGTCCGTCGCCGAGGTTTCGGCGCTTCGGATGTCGTCATGGCCGAGACGATCGCGGCCTTGCGCCGCTTGGGGACCGTGTCGGTGTCGCTGATACGTCGGCGGTCACTGCGCTGGTCGACCGTCTGCAGCCCATCCTGCCGCACATCGACCGTGTCGAGCATCGCGGCGTGGTCCATGGGCTCGACCCCTTCCTCTGTACCCTGGCGCGGTCGGTGACGCGTCGCCTCCACGGGCGTCCGATGCTGCTCTGTCTTGCGCCGTAGCGAGCCTTGGCGCTTTACGTGCCGTGCCGGGCGGTCGACGGGCATCCCGGTCACCCTCCGGGGGTCACTGGGGCTGACGGTCACGCCGGGCTCGGTATCCGTGTGGAGGCGCCTGCGAGTGGGCACGGCGACTTCGTCGTCTCGCTGCGCCACCGTCGTGGTCAGCATCTCGACTTTGTGCAGCATCGTGAGTGCGTCGCTGGGCCGATCCGTCGGCGATTTGGCTAAGGCGTCGTGGATCAGCGCTACGAAACCCGGTCGCACGCGCTGCGTCACGAGCTCGGCCAGCGGCTCTGGAATTGCGCGCTCGTGTTGGACCGCCAGCTCACGGTAGGACACGCCCGCAAAAGGCGGCTGGCCTGCCAGGCATTCGTAGAGCACGACACCGAGCGAATACAGGTCGCTGCGTCCATCCACATCGCGTCCCTGGCACTGCTCGGGGCTCATGTACCGTGGCGTACCCACGATCCAGACCTCGCCGAGCCGCTTCGGCGTGGCGAGGCCGAAGTCGAGCAACTTGATCGCGGTCTCGCCGCTCGCCATGCGGTGCAGCATGATGTTGGTCGGTTTGATGTCACGGTGCACCAGACCGAGCGCGTGGGCTTCGGAGAGGCTGCCGAGGACGGCCCGCGCGATCTGCACGGTGAGGTCCTCGTCGATGCCCGCGCTGCCGTGACGGTCCAGCAGGGCCCGCAGGGTCTCGCCGGTCAGCCGCTCCATGACCAGAAAGGGCCGGCCGTCACCCGTCTGGTCGAAGTCGAACACGCGCACGGTGTTCGGGTGCGTCAGGCGCGCGGTCAGCGACGCCTCCCGGCTGAAGTCGACGCTGCGTTGGGTCGCATGCGCCCCTTCGGGTTGGTTGAGGTGTTTGATCGCCACCGGCGCGCCGGTAGTGGTGTGACGGGCCTCGTAAACGGTGCTCGTTGCACCCGAACCGAGCCGCCCCGTCACGAGATAGCGGTCGCCGAAGTGGTCGCGGGACAACAACTCAACCTCACCTAGGCTCGATGTGGACTCTGCTGGCATATCGGGGGGGGCGTTATGGAGCTGTTATGCGTCAACGGCGGCGCGATCGAGCTGTGAAGGGTGGGTGCAAAGGACAGCGTTGGGATGGTTGGCCCGCCGCGGAATTGTGAGCAATTCTCGCCTGCGCCGGTCCGACCGTCAAGCAAACGGACTTTGGCAGGGACGGCGCTGTCGACGTCAAAACGGCCCGCTCCCCGAAACTACCGCTCAGTCATCCGGATGCGGATCCAAGAAGAAGTCCGGCATCAACGTCTTGCCCGGCACGTTGGCGTAGCCCGACAGGTCCGTGATCCCGGCCTCGGCGAGCACCTCGTCATCCATGAAGAAGTTGCCGGTGCAGCCCGCCGCGGCCCGCGTCAAGATCGCGTGCGCGGCGTCCGCCATGATGGCCGGCTTGCGGCCGTAATCCAGCAGCTCATCGCCACCGAACATGCGCACGGCGGCCGTTGAGATCAGCGTCCGCGGCCACAGCGCGTTGACGCCGACGCCTTGGTCCTTGAACTCAGCCGCCATGCCCAGCACGCACAGGCTCATGCCGTACTTGGCCATCGTGTAGGCGAGGTTGTCCTTGAACCAGTTGGGGTTGAGGTTCAGGGGCGGCGAAAGGTTGAGAATATGGGGGTTATCGCTCTTGAGCAGGTGCGGCAGGCAGAGCTTGCTGGTGAGGTAGGTGCCGCGGGTGTTGACCTGGTGCATGAGGTCAAAACGCTTCATCGACAGGTCGAGCGTGCCCGTCAGCATGATGGCGCTGGCGTTGTTGACGCAGATGTCGACGCCGCCAAACGTCTCGACGGCTTTGTCGACGGCGGCTTGCACCAGCGCCTCTTCGCGCACGTCGACGATCAACGGCAGCGCGTTGCCACCGACAGCCTCGATGGCTCTGGCGACGCTGTAGATGGTGCCCGGCAGGCTCGGATGGGGCTCGGCGGTCTTGGCGGCGACGACGATGTTGGCGCCATCGGCGGCGGCGCGCAGGGCGATGGCCTCGCCGATGCCGCGGCTACCACCGGTGATGAAGAGGGTGCGGCCTTTGAGGCTGGACATGGGGCGTGTGGGCTCGGTCATGCGGGTCTCCTGCAGGGTCATGGTCGGCGCGATGCGGTCGCAGTTTGACACAGTCGGGTTTTGAGACACAGGGAAGGGTCTGCGCGCTACCTCACCTCGAAGGGCCGACCGAGATCCTTCGCGATGCGCAACGCGGCCTGCTCGCCGCTCTTCACCGCGCCGACGATGCCGTGGCCGGCGCGGGTGCTGGCGCCGCAGAGGTAGAGGCCGTCTACAGGCGTGCGGTAGCCGGGGCGTTTGTGCATGAACTGCTCGGGCGTCGCGGCGAGGCCGTAGCCAGAGCCGTCGGAGGCGCGTGTGTAGCGCGAGTGGGTCACCGGCGTGGCCGATTCGCGGAACACGACGGCGTCCGCGGTGCCCGGGAAGAGGGTGTCGAGGCGGCGAACAAGATCGTCCTCCAGGCGCTGCTTCAAGGCGATATAATCAGCCTCTTTGCGGTATTTGCCGCTCTCGATGAGGGCCGGATCGACGCCCCAATCCTTGGCCTGGCCAGGGAGCAGGCTCATGATCTCGACGCTGGTGATGCCGTCTGGGCTGTGGCCGGGGGTGTCGGGGTCTTTGAACGACGTCGAGGTGATGTAGCAGCCGCGGGAGGCGATGGTGCCGTTGATCTTGGCGTCGCGATAAAATGCCTCCATGTCGTAGCCGTCGAAACACCAGTAGTTGCTGTTGCGCATCCCTTTCTTGGCCAGATCGGCCTCGATGCCGAGGAAGGTCATGAAGATCGCGCCGCCCATCTGGTAGCCGCGGGTGCGGGTGACTAGGTCCGACGGCAGGTGCGCGGGACCCACCAGCTCCAGCAGCGTGCGCTTGAGATCTGCGTTGCTCAGCACAACCTTGGCGCGGACGTCGTGCTGCTCGCCGCGCTTGGTCTCGGTGCGCACCCCCACCGCGCGGCCGTTCTCGATCAGCACCCGCTCGATGCCGCAGCGCAGGTGAATCGTGCCGCCGTTGGCCTCGATCTCCTCGGCAAGCTCGTCGCTGATCACCTGCCCGCCGCCCTTCGGGTAGTACGCGCCGGCGAAATAGTGGGTCGCGAGCCCGGCGTGCAGCAGCGCGGAGACCTGGCTCGGCGGCAGGCCGTAATCGCCGCTCTGACCGAGCATCACGGCGCGCAGTTGCGGGTGCTTTGTGCAGGAGTCGAGCACATCGCCGATGCTGGCATTCTGATAGCGCGCGACCAGCCTGCCATGGAGGGCAATATTCTTGGCCAGCGCAAACGTGCTCTTCTTACCCGGCGCCTCCATCTTCTTGCCGATGAACGACACCTCTTTCAGAAAGCGGCAGTAGCGGTCGATGCCGCCTTTCTCCTTGGGAAACTGGGCCACGAGACGATCACGGTAGCGCTCGAGGCCGACGGGGATGCGGAACTCAAAGTCCGGAAAGACGAGCGTATCGAAGCCGTCTGGATCCATGGGCAGATAGGTGACCTCGCGCCCGACGCCGCGCAGCAGGCGGGGGATCTCGCCGTCGGGACCGCAGTCGCCGATGTAGTGCAGCCCGACATCGAAGCGGTAGCGGGCCTCGGCGCGACCCCGCTCAAACATCGTCATGCAGCCGCCGGCGACGTAGTGCTGATCAAATAGCGCGACGCTGAAGCCGTTGCGGGCGAGGTAGGCGCCGGCGGTCAGGCCGCCGGGGCCGCAGCCGATGATCGCGACGTCGACGTCGCGCTCCGGCAGCGGCGCGCGCGTTCGGGCGACGGTCTTGCTGGTCGGTGAGGTCATGGCGATCTCCTGCGGGCTCGAATGAAGTGACGTCCAGCGCTATAGCACTTGGCTCAAAGTCTGTGCAGCGGCTTACATCTGGTGTATACGGCCCGGCAATTCCTGCGTGCCCGCAGGAAAGCTCGCCTCCCTGGGCTCACCCCGGGGAACCTGCCCCGCCCGCCTCCGGTCCGCCGCGCTCCAAGGCCGCGAACCGACCCACACGAGGACCGACTCCATGGCCGTGCATCGCATCAAGAAGGGGTTGGATCTGCCCATCACGGGCGCTCCGAACCAGCAGCTCTCCGACGCTAACCCGGTGACCCAGGTCGCGCTGCTCGGCGCCGACCATGTCGGTATGAAGCCGCGTTTGTTGGTCAAAGTCGGCGATCGTGTGCAGACGGGGCAGCAGCTCTTCGAGGACCGCAAGAATCCAGGCGTGATGTTCACCGCGCCCGGCACAGGTGAGGTCGTCGCCATCCACCGCGGCGCGATGCGCAAGTTCCTGTCGCTGGTCATCACCCTCGACGGCGCCGATGACGCGGTGACATTTACGCACTACACCGGTGAGCCTGCCAGCGCGCTCAACCATGACGCCGTGCGGGCGCTGATGATCGAGTCAGGGGCGTGGACCACCCTGCGCTCACGTCCTTACAATCGTTCACCTGCGGTCGACGCGACGCCGGAGTCCATCTTCGTCACCGCGATGGACACCGAGCCGCTCTCAGCCGATGTCGACGTCATCTACGCTGGCCACGAGGCTGCTTTCTCCGAAGGTTTGGCGGCGCTGCGCGAGCTGACCGACGGATCCCTCTTCCTCTGCGTCGGACCCAAGACGACCGTCAGCGCCGGCGACACCAGCGGCGTGCACACCGAGACCTTTGAGGGTCGCCACCCAGCCGGGCTCGCCGGCACGCACATGCACACGCTCAAGCCGGCGGGTCGCAAGAACGAGCAGTGGTCGATCGGGTTGCAGGACGTGATCGCGCTAGGCTACCTGTTCCAGACCGGCGCGCTCTACACCGACCGCGTCGTGGCGATCTGCGGTCCCAAAGCCAAGCAGCCACGCCTCGTGAAGACCCGCCTCGGCGCGAAGCTCAGCGAGCTGCTCGAAGGTGAGATCGTCGCTGATGGCGACGAGGTGCGCACCATCAGCGGCTCGGTGCTCAGCGGTCGCACGGCGGCAGGTGACGAGCTCGGCTGGCTCGGCGCGCGTCACGCCCAGGTCAGCCTGATTCGGGAAGACACCGATCGGCACTTCATGGGCTGGCTGTCGCCGGGATCAAACGCCTATTCGGTGAAGAACATCTACCTGTCGGCGCTGCTGCCCGGCAAAAAGTTCGCGATGGGCACCAACCGCCACGGCCAAGATCGCGCCATGGTGCCGATCGGGATGTACGAGCAGGTGATGCCGCTCGACATCCTGCCGACGTTCCTGCTGCGCGCCCTGATCACCGGTGATCTGGAGCAGGCCGAGCAGCTCGGGGCGCTGGAGCTCGACGAAGAAGACCTCGCGCTGTGCACGTTTGTGTGCCCAGGCAAAATCGAGTACGGGCCGCTCCTCTCCGAGCGTCTCGCCCAGATCCTCAAGGATGGATAGGACGCCTCCCAGCCCGGTTTGACGGGCTGGCGGCGACCTTCACCCCTGTACAGTCCGGTTCTCCGGGCGAAGGAGAGGTAGCGGATGCAATGGCTTCGCAAGATCCTCGACAAAGTCGGCAAAGACTTTCAGCACGGCGGCAAGCTCGAGAAGTTTCACGCAGTGTACGACATGCAGGACACGGTGCTGTTCACCACGGCGGACACCACCAAGTCGGGCAGTCACGTGCGCGACGGTATGGACCTCAAGCGCATGATGGTGACCGTTGTCGTCGCCATGCTGCCTGCGGTCGCCATGGCGCTGTACAACACGGGCTATCAGTCGAATCTGGCCATCGCGGCGGGTGCACACGCGCTCGACGCTTGGCAAGAGGCCGTGTTCGCGGCGTTGGGGCTGGGTTACGACCCGACCAATCTGCTCTCGAACCTAGTGCACGGCGCGGTGTGGTTCATCCCCATCTTCGCGGTGACTGCGATCGCCGGCGGCATCGTCGAGACGGTCACGGCGGTGATTCGCGGTCATGAGGTCAACGAAGGCTTCTTGGTCACGATGTTTCTCATCCCGCTGATCACCCCGGCCACCGTGCCGCTGTGGCAGATCTTTGTCGCGACCGTCTTCGGTGTGCTGATCGGCAAAGAGATCTTCGGTGGCACCGGCTTCAACATCCTCAACCCGGCCCTGGTGGCGCGCGCGTTCCTGTTCTTCGCGTATCCGGCAGAGATCTCCGGCGACAAGGTCTGGATCGCCGCCGACCTCACCGGTGTCGACGGCCTCTCCGGCGCGACCTGGCTGAGCAGGGCCTCGAGCGCGGGCATGGGACCGGAGGGCTTGGGCAACCTTGACTTGATGGACGCCTTCCTCGGCTTTATCCCCGGTTCTATGGGCGAAACGTCGGCGTTGGCCTGCCTCATCGGCGCCGTGATCCTCATCGCAACGGGCATCGGCTCCTGGCGCACCATGGCTGGCGTCGGCATCGGCACGATCGCCCTGTCGATGCTGTTGAACGCGGTCGGCTCGGAGACCAACCCCTTCTTCGCGGTGCCGTTCTACTACCACATGGTGCTCGGCGGCTGGGCGCTCGGCACGGTCTTCATGGCCACGGAGCCCGTGACCTCGCCGTTCACCGACACCGGCAAGCTGATCTACGGGTTCCTCATCGGGGTGCTGGTGGTGCTCGTGCGGGTAGTGAACCCGGCGTATCCCGAAGGCATGATGCTAGCGATCTTGTTCATGAACATGTTTGCGCCCTTGATCGACTACTTCTTCATCCAGGCGAACATCAAACGGAGGGCAGCCCGTTATGCATAGCAACGCTTATACGTTCGGCTTCGCGGCCATCATCTGCGCGGTCTGCGGGATTGTTGTCGCGGGCTCGGCGGTGTCGCTGAAAGACCGGCAGGACGCCAACGTGCGCCTCGACAAGCAGAAGAAGGTGCTGTCGGTGGCGGGATTGCTGACCGACGACGAGGACGTGACCCCCGACGAGGTGCAGAAGCGCTTCACCGGCAACATCCAGATCAAGGTCGTCGACCTCAAGACCGGCGGGTACGCGACCGAGGTCGACGCCACTACGTTCGACCAGAGCAAGGCCTCCAAGGACCCAGCAAGGAGCGCTGTAGCCCCGAAAAATAAGGCTAAAGTGCTGCGTTTGCCGAACCGGGCGACGGTCTACCATGTCGTCAAAGACGGCGAGTTGGTCATGCTGGTGCTGCCCGTTGAAGGCAAGGGGCTGTGGTCGACGCTGTACGGCTACTTGGCGCTGGAGAAGGACGGCAACACCATCGCCGGCCTGACGTTCTACCAGCACGGCGAGACGCCCGGGCTCGGCGGCGAGGTCGACAACGAGAAGTGGAAGGCCCTGTGGAAGGGCCGCAAGGCGTTCAAGGACGGCAAGCCGTTCATCAAGGTCATCAAGGGGCAGGCGGGTCCGGTGGCGGAAGCGCCCTACGAGGTCGACGGTCTCTCAGGGGCGACACTAACGGCGCGCGGCGTGACCAACCTCATTCAGTTCTGGCTCGGCGGCAACGGTTTCGGACCCTATCTCAACAAGATGAAAAGCCTCGCCAAGATGAAAGGCGCTTAGCCGACTCCAACAACGACACCCGTTTCGAACGTAAGGAGCCATCAGCATGGCAGCGAAGACGAAGGAAATCCTTCTCGACCCGCTCTTCACCAACAACCCCATCGCGTTGCAGGTCCTCGGGGTCTGCTCGGCGCTGGCGGTGACCACCAAGATGGAGACATCGGTGGTCATGGCGTTGGCGGTGATCGCGGTCACCGCGCTCTCGAACCTCTCGATCAGCGCCATCCGCAACTACATCCCCTCCTCGATCCGCATCATCGTGCAGCTGACGATCATCGCGTCGCTGGTGATCGTGACCGACCAGGTGCTCAAAGCCTTCATGTACGACGTCAGCAAGCAGCTGAGCGTGTTTGTCGGCCTGATCATCACCAACTGCATCGTCATGGGCCGCGCCGAAGCCTTCGCCATGCAGAACCCGCCCATGGCGTCGCTGTTTGACGGCATCGGCAACGGGATGGGCTACGGTTTGGTGCTGCTGGTGGTCGGCTTTTTCCGCGAGTTATTCGGCAGCGGTCGCCTCTTCGGCGCGCAGGTGTTCAGCCTCGCCAGCGAAGGCGGCTGGTACACGCCGAACGGCCTGATGGTGCTGGCGCCGAGCGCATTTTTCCTCATCGCCACGTTCATCTGGGTGCTGCGGACGTACAAACCCGAGCAAGTCGAGGAGGACTAAGCTATGGAGCATTACCTCTCCCTAGGCATCAAAGCCATCTTTGTTGAGAACATGGCCTTGGCCTACTTCCTCGGCATGTGCTCGTTTCTCGCCGTCTCGAAGAAGGTGTCCACGGCCATCGGCCTGGGGTTCGCCGTCATCTTCGTGCTGGCGGTCACCACCCCGGCCAACAACCTGCTCTATCAGTACGTGCTCAAGCCCGACGCGCTGGTGGAGGGGGTCGATCTGACCTTCCTCGCCTTTCTGAGCTTCATCGGCACCATCGCGGCGATGGTTCAGATCGTCGAGATGGCCCTCGATCGCTACGCCCCGGCGCTCTATGGCGCGCTGGGTGTGTTCCTGCCGCTGATCGCGGTGAACTGCGCCATCTTGGGCGCCTCGCTCTTCATGCAGGAGCGGGACTACAACTTCGCAGAGAGCGTGGTGTTCGGCGTCGGCTCCGGCGTCGGTTGGATGCTCGCCATCGTGGCCCTGGCCGCGATTCGCGAGAAGCTGCGCTACAATCAGGTGCCTGCCGGGCTGCGAGGCCTGGGTATCACCTTCATGATCACGGGCCTCATGGCCATGGGGTTCATGGCGTTCTCGGGCATCCAGCTCTAGGACTTCAGGACCCCGCTGGCCGCGTGCGCTAGCTGCTGAAACCTTGGAGATCCGGCGCAGGAGCCGGATCTCCACCACCCTCCACGGAGGAGCGACATCATGACGATCGCTATCGGCGTCGGCGTCTTCATCGCAATGATCCTCAGCCTCGTGGCCGTCCTTCTGGCGGCCAAGGCCAAGCTCGTCCCCAGCGGCGAGGTGACGATCCTGATCAACGATGACGCGGACAAGGCGCTCAAGACGCCGAGCGGCCAGACGCTGCTCAACACGTTGACCAACAACAAGATCTTCATCCCGTCGGCCTGCGGTGGCAAAGGCTCCTGCGGCGTCTGCACGGTCCACGTCCACGCCGGTGGCGGCTCGCTGCTGCCGACCGAGGTGGGTCACATCTCCAAGGGTGACGCCCGCGCCGGTGTGCGTTTGGCCTGCCAGGTCAAGGTCAAGGGCGACATGGAGATCGAGCTGGAGCCCGAGATCTTCAGCGTCCGCAAGTGGGAGTGCACCGTTCGCAGCAACCACAACGTGGCGACCTTCATCAAAGAGTTCATCATCGAACTGCCGGAAGGTGATTCTGTGCCGTTCCGGGCTGGCGGTTACATTCAGATCGAGTGCCCGCCGCACGTCGCCGACTACAAGAACTTCGTCATCGACGAGGAGTACAGGGGCGACTGGGACACGTTCAACATGTGGCGCTACAAGTCCGTGGTCACCGAAGAGGTGATGCGGGCCTACTCCATGGCGAACTACCCGGGCGAAGAGGGCATGATCATGCTCAACATCCGCATCGCGTCGCCGCCGCCGCGCGGCCCCGAAGGCATCCCGCCTGGCATCATGAGCTCGTACATCTTCGACCGCGTTCCAGGTGACAAAGTCACGATCTCCGGTCCTTTCGGCGAGTTCTTCGCGACCGACAACGACAGCGAGATGGTCTTTGTCGGTGGCGGCGCGGGCATGGCGCCGATGCGATCGCACATCTTCGACCAGTTCAAGCGCATCCACACCAAGCGCAAGGTCAGCTTCTGGTACGGCGCGCGCTCGTTCCGCGAGGCGTTCTACATGGACGACTTCGACGGCATCCAGAAGGACAACGACAACTTCGAGTGGCACATCGCCTTGTCGAACCCCGTGCCGGAGGAGTCCTGGGACGATCCGACGTCAGAGGCGCGCCAGCCGCTGGGCAGCAAGATGGGCTACACCGGGTTTATCCATAACGTGCTGTACGAGAACTACCTCAAGGACCACGAGTCGCCCGAGGACGCCGAGTACTACATGTGTGGACCGCCGATGATGAACGACGCGGTGATCAACATGCTGCTCAACCTCGGCGTCGAGCGTGACAACATCTACCTCGATGATTTTGGTGGTTAAGCGCCGCTGCGGAAGATGACCCTGACGCCCGATCCGAACCTGCCGCCCTGGAAGCGCCTCAAGCCGCTGCCCGTCATCTTCGTGGTGGGGTTGTTCGCGATGGTGTGGTGGCGGGGTCAGCAGCACGAGACGAAGCGGACGGCGCGACGGGTCTCGGCGGTGCAGGTCGTCGACAAACACACGGTGCTGCAGGGCAAGACGATGGGCACGACGTTTCGCGTCAAGCTCGCTGGCGTCATCCCCGAGACCCATTCACAGGCCCTGCTCGACGCCGTGCAGGCCGAGCTCGACGCCGTCGACGCCGCGATGTCGACCTATAAGGCGACGTCAGAGCTGTCTCAGTTCAACGGCCTGCAGGTGGGCGCGGCGCAGATCTTATCGCAACCCACTGCGGACGTGCTGACGCTGGCGCTGCGTGTCGGGGCCAAGAGCGACGGGGCGTTCGATGTGACGGTCGGGCCGCTGGTCGAGGCGTGGGGTTTTGGTCCCAAGGGTGTGCAGCGTGTGCCGGACGACGCGACGCTCACGGCGCTGCGCGGCGCGGTTGGCGCGGCGCGGGTGCTGCGATTCGACCCGAAAACACGGGCGCTGAGCAAGACGACCGCCGGTGTGCACCTCGATTTCAGCGCGATCGCGAAGGGCTACGGCGTCGACCGCGTGGCGGCGCGGCTGACCAAGGAGGGGGTGCCCGGCTTCATGGTCGAGGTGGGCGGCGAGGTGCGGACGCACGGCCGTCGCGCCGACAAGAAGCCCTGGCGCATCGGGATCGAGCGGCCCAACCCGGCCGGTGGCGGCGTCGCGCAGGTGGTGGTGGTGCAGGAGCAGGCCTTGGCGACGTCTGGGGACTATCGCAACTACCGCGAGGCCAACGGCGTGCGGATCTCCCACACCATCGACCCGCGCACAGGGCGCCCCATCGGTCACGGTCTCGCGAGCGTGAGTGTGCTGGCGGCGAGCTGCGCGGAGGCAGACGCGTGGGCGACAGCGCTCAACGTGCTGGGTCCTGAGGCCGGCCTCGCGTTGGCAGACCGTGAGGGTTTAGCCGCGTATCTGCTGATTCGGTCGAAGGATGGCGCGTTCGTCGGCCGCGCAAGTCAGGCGTGGCCGGTTGGTAAGTAGGTCACTGGCCGCGTTGGTTCGGCCGTCTGACACTATCGTGTGAACGACGCTCACTTTTGTGACTGGCCGCGGGTTTATTTCTGGTTGTTCGGCGAGAAACGATATACTTAGCTTCGTTCACTGCCCCGGAGAGCATGATGCGCTACCCCATTTTTCGACACCTCATCCTCAGCTCGGCCCTCATTGTGGCGGCCATGTTCGGCTGCGCTGGCACCGATGGTGCGGGCGGCGACAACAGCGGCGACAGCGGCGCGAGCGCTGACGCCGTGCTGGACGCGGGTGGCAACGTCGACGGCGGCGGCGCCGGCAAGGACAGCACCGACAAGGACAGCGCCGACAAGGACAGCGCCGACAAGGACAGCGCCGACAAGGACAGCGGCGCGACCGGCGCGGATGTGGGTGCCGACGCCGGATCGGTCTCAGACGTCACATCCGACAAGGACGCGGGCGCTAGCGCCGACGGCGGCGGCGGCAAAGACGCCGGTGTGATCGTGGACGGCGGTGTGATTGTGGACGCGGGCGCGAGCGAGGACACGGTCGTGGCGAAGGACACCGGCGCCGTACAGGACGCGACGAGCGACGGCGCCGCTGCGGACACGGGCAACATCACCGTGGACGCGGGATCATCGACCGACGCAACCGTCGGCAGCGACGCGGGCAGCACGCCCAACCCAGGCTGCTGCAAGGTCGATGAACACTGCAAAAATGACCAAGTGTGCTTCTTTGGGCCGTTCAAGGCCGGCAAGTGCATGAACGTCGCTAGCCTCCCCAAGGGCCAGTGCTGGACGGACGCGCAGTGCGGCAGCGGCATGGTCTGCGACGGGGCCCAGGCCTGTGGCTGCGACGCGAACTGCAAGGCGATGGACAAGCCAGGCACCTGCATCAAGCCCATCGTGGGCACGGTCTGCACGATCGGCATCGACGCGATGGACACCGACTGCGGCGCCGACAGCTTCTGCAAACTACCGACGGCGGGCTGCTCAGGCACCGGAAAATGCGCGCTGAAGCCGCTGGGCTGCACGAAGGAGTACAACCCGGTCTGCGGCTGCGATGGCGCGACCCACGGCAACCCGTGCATGGCTGACGCGGCTGGCACCAACGTGAAAGCGAAGGGGGTCTGCGCGGTGAACCCATGCGCCACGGTGAAGTGTGGCGACGGCAACGCCTGCACGTCCGACAGCTGCGATCCAAAGACCGGAAAATGCGTGTTCAAGGTGCTGAACGGCGCCAAGTGCGACGACGGCAACGCCTGCACCTTGGGCGACGTCTGCGACACCAGCGCGAGCGGTGCGGGCTACTGCGCAGCGGGCAGCTCGGTGAAGGTGTGCAAGCCAGGTACGGCCTGCGAGACGGCGGCGTGCAATCCGAAGACCGGAATGTGTGAGATCAGCCCCATCCCCAACTGCAACTATGGCAAGAAGTGCAGCATGGGTCTGGGCGCGCCGACCATCGACTGCGGCAAGGCGGGCTTCTGCAAGTTGCCGCCGGCGAGCGCCTGCGTTGGCTTTGGTACGTGTGAAGCCAAGCCGCTGGTCTGCACGAAGGAGCTCAAACAGGTCTGCGCGTGCGACGGCAAGACCTACAGCAACCTCTGCTTCGCCGAGTTTGAGGGCCAGAACGCCAAAAGCGACGGTGCGTGTGGCATCGGCGGCTGCTGCAAAGCCGATAGTGACTGCGGAAAAGCCAACGTGTGCATCGGTGGGCTGAACGGCAAGGGGTCGTGCAAGAGCCTGCTCGCCCTCGGCAAGAACCAGTGCTGGAGCGACGCGCAATGTGGCGTCGGCAGCTGCACCGGCGCGTCGGTGTGTCCGTGCGGTGCCCTGTGCATCATCGCTGACAAACCCGGCGTTTGCGGGACAAAACCGGGCGCCTGCAAGGTGGGTGACAACACGACGTGCGGCAAGGGCCTGTACTGCAGCGGCCCCTGCGGTGGCAGCGGCCAGTGCGCGACCATGCCGGGGGCGTGCACCACGCAATACGACCCGGTCTGCGGCTGCGACGGCAAGACCCACGGCAACGCCTGCGCAGCGGCATCGGCCGGCGTGAGCGTGCAATCGAAGGGCGCCTGTGCCCCCGCGCCGACGGGCTGCTGCAAGGGCCAGAGCGACTGCCAGTACAAGGATGACATCTGTGTGGCCAACGCCAACGGCGGCGCCGGCATGTGCAAAAACACGAAGGGTTTGCAGGCGGGGGAGTGCTGGGATTCGGGGCAGTGCGGCGGTCAGGCCTGTACGGGCGCGATCATCTGCGCGTGTGGCGCGGTCTGCAAAGCCGCCGACAAGCCCGGAAAATGCGCGTTGCCGCCGGGCAGCTGCACGGTGGGTGGCAAGAACACCTGCCAAGCTGGGGAGTTCTGCGACGGCCCGTGTGGCCACGCCGGCAAATGCATCACGAAGCCGCAGCTCTGCGCGAAGATCTTCAAGCCGGTGTGTGGCTGCGACCAGAAGACGTATGGCAACGCGTGCGAAGCCCACGCGAGCGGGGCGGCGGTCGCGTCGAACGGCAGCTGCGTCGTGGCAGCCCCGGGCTGCTGCGCGACCGATGCGCAGTGCAAGACCGGCGTGTGCGCGAGCGGCGTCAATGGCTACGGCATCTGCAAAGAGACCGCGACGCTGCCGAAGGGCGAGTGCTGGACGGACGCGCAGTGCGGCGGTCTGACGTGCGTCGGCGCCCAGGCCTGCCCGTGTAACGCGAAGTGCTTGATGCCGGACCAGACGGGCAAGTGCCAATAGTCTGAGGGGCGTGAGAAGGAGCGGCAGATGATCCAGATGGTGGTCCTCACAATCGGCGCGTTTGGCCTGATCATGTTGGCGATGGCGGTGGGCGTCATCTTTCAGGGCAAGGCGCTGCGCGGTTCGTGTGGCGGGGTCGGTGGATCGTGCGCCTGCGATGACGCGGGCGAGCCGGTGTGCGACGCCAAGAAGGCGCGTGATGCCACGAAGACGCGCGACGGCAAGGTGGACGAGTAGGAAGTGGTGCGCACGGCCGCGGTGGACAAGGCCGAGGCGCTCATGGACGACG
>CALENB010000188.1 GCA_937910235.1 uncultured Myxococcales bacterium
GAAGGTTACGATCGGCGATGGACTTGGTGTTGGCCATGGTGGGCTCCTCAGATGGCGTTTGGTGCTCACGGTCAGGTGGGCGGGGGCCGGCTTGTACCCCAACGCGCGACAGGGACGCAAGGATTTTGGCACCGCAGATGCGGGTTTTACGGGCATGTCGCGGAAACACCGGGATCAGGGCGTGGAAGCGCGACGCTGACGCGCGACGCTGAACCGTCCGCGCAGGCCGACACCACCTAGGCGAGCTTGTCGGGCGCGTCCGCCTCGAGATGGAAGCCCGACCACGCGGGGAGCGCGTCGTGTGCGTCGAGCGGCATCATCGGCACTTTCGCCAGCGACGACGCGCCATCGACACGTATCGTCGCCCCTGTGGTGAACGCCGCCGCGGGCGACAACAGGTAGACCACCGCCGCGCTGACCTCGGCCTCGGTGCCCAGCCGGGCGCTTGGGGTGCGCTTCATCATCGGGATGATCATCTCCAGCACGTCCGCCGGATAGGTCTTCATCCCTGACGACAAGATCAAGCCGGGCGCCACCGCGTTGACGCGGATGCCGTGTTGCGCCCACTCCACCGCCAGGGTTTTTGTCAGGTTGACCACGGCCGCGCGCGCCGCGCCGGTGTGACTCATGCCGGGGAAGCCGTTCCACATGTCCGCGACGATGCTGACGATGCTGCCGCCGTGCGCGCCCATCCAGGCCTGAAATGCGGATTGTGTGACCCAGAATGTGCCGTTGAGGTTCGTGTCGATCACCGCCCGCCAGCCCTTGGGTCGGATGTCCTCGGCGCCTGACATGAACTGGCCGCCAGCGTTGTTGACCAACAAGTCCAGTCGGCCGTGCTGCGACACGATGTCTTGCAGCGTCGCCGACACGGACGCTTGATCTCGAATATCGAGGGTCGCGGCGCTGGCCGATCCGCCCGTCGTCTCAATCTCAAGCACAGTGCTGGCGAGCGGCTCCGGCCGGCGTCCAGCGATGACTACGTGCGCGCCGAGCGCCGCGAGCTCGTGCGCGATGCAGCGCCCGATGCCGGTGCCGCCGCCCGTGATCAGCGCGACTTGGCCCAGAAACAAGCCATCACGGTAGATGGACTGGTAGCGATTTGGAGACGCGGACTGGACGGCCTGCGTGGTCGAGGGGTCGTTCATGTTGGCCCTTGGGGTTCTTAGCCGATCGGCATGCGCGAGCCGATGTGCTGAAGCGCACGCTCCGCCGCGTCGCGGACGATGAGGTACGCGTCTTCTTCGTAGAGGTACTTCAGGCGTGCGAGTACGCCAGCGACGTCCTTGACATGATCTGGCACCAAGGCGGCGACACCGGTCGCGGAGGCGGCGCGGGCTGGGTCCCACGAATCGTGGAGGCCGTCGACCATGGCCTGCGCGTTGGCGACGAGCGCTTTGCCCCCGATCTGACCGAGAATTGTGCGGGCGAGCGTTCGAGTGACGGGCGAGCCGTGGTTGATCTTGTCGGCGAGGCCCTTGCCGGCGGCTTGGCCAAAACGAACGACAGCCGCGATGTGGAGCGTCGCGCGATCGCCGTCGCGAATGTCCATGTCCTCAAGTAATTGAGCCAGCGCCGCCTTGCCCAGGACGTCAATCGCTCGCTGGGCTGCTTCAACGACGGCGCTGACGCTGTCTCCGGTCAGCACGACGAGCATGTCGGTGGCGCGGGCGACGTGGTCCGCATGTGCAGCGCCGAGCACCTCTGCGACGCATAGGCGAACGCCAGCCTCCGGATCCTTGGCGGCGACGGCGGCGAGCGCGGTTGTGTTGGCGCTCGGGGTACCCCGCGCCGCGAAGACACGCCATGCGTTTCGGCGCGCCACCTCGCGGCCATCGCGGCAGAAATGCAACAGAATCGCCTCGCTCGCGGCGGTGGTGTCGGCCGCGAGCCGCTTGACCTCGGCGTCCGAGATGGCAGCGCCGCCAAAGGTTGGGGTCGGCGGCTCCGTCGACTCAAGCAAACCAGGGCGTTGGCGGCGGCGCACCGCACCAAGCGCCTCCAGCACGATGCCGCGGACCACGGCCGACGGATCGCGCATCAGCGGGCCGAGTCGGTCCTGGTGCGCCGCGAGCGTGGTGGTGCCCAGCAGCATCAGCGTGGCGACGGCGTTCGCGCGCACGCGTTCGTCATCGTCGTCGAGCGCGGCGACGGTTGGTTGCTCGGCCTTGCTGCCAAAGGCCACGAGGTGCGGTACGACCTCGATGTCCGCGCGCGCCGGATCCACCTTTAGTGCGGCGATGAGGTCTGGGATAACGGCGTCGCCCATCTTCGCCACCGTCGACGCGATGTCGCTCCGGACGGCGGCGTCCGCGTCGCCCGACGCGGCGAGCAGCTTCGCCAAACAGCAGGCCCGATCGGTCGCGCCGACGAGCCCCCGAGCGGCCGCGCCTCGCACGGCGGCGCTCTCGTCGCGGAGCAGCACGGCGAGCGCCAGGCAGGTCCCGTCATCGAGATCGCCATGCAGCCCAAGCGCGACCGCGCTGTTCGCTCGCACGGCCACCTGGGAAGATCGCAACCCGAGGACCAGCAGGTCCTGAGGCAGCTCCTTGAGGGCCTTCTTGAGCACCTTTGGATCGACGAGATCATCATCGAAACCCGGCACGGTGATCTGCCGGCCAGCAACAGAAGTTGCCTCTTTGCCAGTGTCGTTGCTCATACCTTCTCCCGCAGCTTGGGCCGCAGTATAGCGCACTCAGACGAACCGCTCTACCGGCTGCTCAGATCGATCTGAAGCTCGTCGAGTCTCCGATAGAACGTCGCCCGACTCACGCCCATCATGCGGGCGGCGGCGGTGCGGTTGAACGCGGCGCGCTCCAACGCCTCCATCACCCGCTCGCGCTCGCTCCGCCCCTGAAGCTGCGCGCCGGCACGCGCCTCGTCCGGCAGATCGCTGCTGCGCACGACGCCGCGTTTGCAGCGCACCACCGCGAACGCCAGGGCGCTCCGCAGCTCGCGCACGTTGCCCGGCCACGTGTGATTCATCAGCGTTCGCATCGCGTCGTCTCCGATCGACTCGACGTGTTTGCCTGTCTCCTCGCACAGCTGACGCAGAAACCACCTAGCCAGCACCGGCACGTCGCCGGTTCGCTCGCGCAGCGGCGGCACATACACACGCGCGACGCGCAGGCGATACAGCAGATCGAGGCGAAAGCGGCCCGCCTCCACCTCCACGGCGAGATCACGATGGGTGGCCGCGATCACCCGCACGTCGATCTTTCGTGGGATCGATTCGCCTAGGCGGGTGACCTCGCGCTCCTGCAGCACCCGCAGCAAGCTGGTCTGCACGCGCGGCGGGACGTCACCGATCTCATCGAGGAGGATCGTACCCCCATCAGCAGCCTCGAACACGCCCTTGTGGTCGGCGATGGCACCTGTGAAAGCGCCGCGATTGTGGCCAAAAAGCTGACTTGTCAGCAGCGAGTCGCTGAGCCCGGCACAGTTGACGACGATAAAGGGTTTGCTGGCGCGATGGCTGCCGTGGTGGATCGCGCGGGCGACCAGCTCCTTCCCGGTGCCCGTCTCACCCTCCACGAGCACGGTCACGTCCACCGGCGAGACGTCTCGGATCAGCTGATAGACGTGCTCCATCCCAGGGCTGCGACCGACAAACTCATGGAGGTTGGACCGGTCCTGCAGCTGGCGTCGCAAATCAACCACGTCGCTCACGTCGTAGAAAAACAGCACACGCTGCTCGTGGCGCTCTGGGTCGTTGTGCACGTCGACCTCAAGCGCGAGCCGCCGGCCGCTGGGCGACTCGAACTGCATCGGCACCTTCCGGCGCATCTCCGCCGGCGCGTTCATCGCCGCCGTGAGCGTATCGCGGGCGCGGCGTGGCAGCGCGCCAAGCGTCGTCCAGTGGGTGCCCACCACCTCGGCGCGATCGCGTTCGAACAGCCGTTCGCCGGCGTCGTTGAGGAATCGGATGTGCCCGCCCGGATCGAGCAATGCGGCGCCCAGGCGAAGTTGATTGAGGATCGTCTGCAGGTCGTCCCGCATCTTCTCAAGCGCAGCCCGGCTCAGCGTCAGCTCGTCATCAGCGGCGACCTTGCGCAGGCAGTATCGCACGGTGCGCACCAGCAGCTCGTCCGTGATCTGATCCTTGCCGAGGTAGTCGGTGGCGCCGTGTTTCATCATCTCAACGGCGACGTCGGCGCGCGCTGCGCCTGTCAGCACCAGCACGGCGCCGGTGTACCCTGATTCCCGCAGGTCACGCAGCACGTCGAGGCCGGATAATCGGCCTAGTCGATAGTCCAGCATGAGCACGTCGGGCTGCTCCGCGCGGACGTGGGCGACCCCCGACACGACGTCGGAGAACGGGCAGAAACGCAGCCGGTGGCCGAACGCGTCCGTCAGTCGGAGCTGCAACAGGAGGAGGTCATCCTCGTCGTCGTCGATCGCTGCGATATGGAGACGGCGAAGGTCCATTCAGAAGACATCGCCCTGTCGACCCGCCGGGTCCACCCAAATGCCGTGATCATCCTCACCGCAAGGCCAGACCGGCACACACGAGAAGGCGTTCTCGGGGTCGGTGCCGTCGGTCAACGCGAAGCGCCAGCCGTGAAGCGGGCACGTGAGGATGCCTCTGTCGTCGATGTCGCCGCCAACGAGCGGCGCGAACTGATGCGGGCACATCGCGCCGATCGCGTGCAGCACCCCGGCATGCTCGATCAGCAGCACCTGCTCGCCGTCCGGCAGATCAACCATGAGTCTGCCGTCGTCGAGCTCGGTTCGTTTGCACACGTGATGCCGGGCCATGACTACTCCGAAGCTAGGCGTGGGTCGGTCTGCGCGGCCGCAGGAACCGGAGGTCGGCGGAGGATGAGCGCGAGAAACTCGTCGGGCACCAGACCCATGGTGCGCTCGCCGATGGGCTGCCAGTACAGCTGTTCAACGCGTTCCAACTCAAGCGCGTCGCCACAAGCGGCCGACAGCATTGGTTGAGTCCACGCGCGTTTGTCGAGGATGACACCACGGCTCGCGGCCAGAAAACGCAGGTTCGCCCACCAGGTTTGAGTCGACCGCAGCGCGAGCGTATCGCCATCGAGCTGCACGAGCTCCGGCACGCTCACGATCTCCGCGCGCAAGCCACATCGCTCGGCCACGTGGGCGAGGTGCGAAAACTGGATCGAAAACTCGGGGTGATCGAGCTGCGTGGACTCGATCGGATAGGTAAAGCGGTGACCAAACTCGGTGAGGATGGCGCTGCCCCCGGGCCGCAGCACTGCACCGAGACGCTCGATCAACCGCATCGCGCCCAGGTTGATGGCGAAGCGATCCGGCGCGTCGGAGACGGGCAGTTCATGGCGTAGCACCGCCTCCAAGCCCGGATTGTCGGCCGATTCACTGGCGGTGGCGGCCGTGAGCGGCGCGCGGGCGGCGTCCACGTCCGCCAGATCAACCCACGCCGTGCGCAGGTCGGCGATGACTTCGTTGCTGATGACGAGATCGACCGACGCGTCGGGCAGCGACAGCGTCTCTGCGTCGCAGGTGAGGCAGGACACCTCTGTGATGTGCGCCAGTCGGGCGCGTTGGGCGGCCTGCAGAGTCGGTGCGATGTCGAGCACGCGATAACGCAGCTCGGCGCGGGCCCGTGCGTCGCACGCTTCGATCATGCGCAGCGCAAACCAGCCCAGGCCGCCGCCGATCTCCACAACATCTTTGGTATCGGATCGCCACAGCTGCCGTGCCACCAACGCATCCCGCAGCGCGGCGGCCCAGGTGCGTTGGTCTAGCGCCGGGTGAGCGTCGCGAAACAGATGGGACAACGTGGTCTCGACGTCTTCAAACTGGGCGTCCGCGTCGGGGATCGAGTCGGCGTGATACGTCGCGGTCTGCACGACGTTCGCGGCGTCCGCGCCAGCCTCGCCGAAGCTGTCGTGAGCGCCTGCCGCGGTGAGCGCAGGGTAGGGCATCGTGCTGGTCAGGTAGGGCGGCAGGCGGCCACCCCACAGCGAGAGCGGCGCCGTGCTCACGCGCAGCCACTGTCGGTCGCTGTGGGTCCACGCCGCGACGCGCTGGCAGACGATCCGCAGCAGCTGCCGGTGTCGATCGGCGGGATCCCGGTCCAAGGCTGTCGCCGGTGCGTCGGGGTTGTCGCGCTGCTCGTGGGCGAGCAATAACGCCGCAAGCGCGCCGCACGAGCGCGCGCCGTCGATCGCGTTCCAGAGCCGGGCGTCGCGGCCTGTCAGTCGGACGCAGGACCGCACGGCGTGGAGATTGCGGCCTTGCACCACATCGACGTCGCCATTTGGGTGATGGTACGCCACCCGCCACCGCGCCTTGATCGGGTAGGCGTCAGCCAGCGCGAGCGTCTCGTCACCGCCCGGCGCAACCAACACAGCGTGCGCTTCGAGCACCTCGGCGAAGCCATGCGCTTCGGTGAATGCAAAGGGCGACGCCGCCAGCGCTTGCGCGACGATCACGCCCTCGTTCCCGCCGTCGTGCGCGCCGTCGTCCCCGCCGTCAAAGCTGCGCACAAAGGCCACCAAGTCTGCTGACATCTCCAGCAGATAGCCCCAAAGATCGTGGTAGAGAAACACCGCGTCACGGCGATGGAAGAACGACAGGTGCCTGGACATCGCCAGGCGGCGGGGTAGGGCTGCCATCCCTGTGGGCTACCTCACCCCCGCTTTCTGCACAAGGTGCGCTTCGAAATGTCAGCGGCCTACCTTGACACCTATGGGGCGCGTCCTTACGTCCCCCTGCCATCAGCCCTGCGATCCCACAATCCTGGGTCTTGCGCGAGCTGGTGTCCTAGATTTCACCCCGAAGCGGCATACGCGCCGCGCTTTGGAAAACGAACATGCAGCTTAAGCCTCTATTTGATCGCATCATCGTGCAGCGCATGGACGAAGAGTCCGTTACCGCCGGCGGCATCTTTCTGCCCGACGCCGCCAAAGAGAAGCGCAACGAGGGCAAAGTCATCGCCGTCGGCGCCGGCAAGGTCTTCGACGACGGCACAGTCGTTCCGCTGGAGCTGAAGGGCGGCGAGTCCGTGTTGTTTGGCAAGTACGCCGGCAGCGAGATCGACCTCGAGGGCGAGACCTTCCTGGTCATGCGTGAAGACGAGGTGTTGGCCGTCATCAACTGATCTTGGCCGACATCAACTGATCTGGGCCGACAGTGACGGCTCACGTCAGCCGACCCCAATGAATTCGCGGCCAACCAACCGCGACTCAAGACTTTTCGCCGCCGCGCTGCGGCAACCTTCAGGAGAACACTATGTCCGCCAAGCAAATCATCTACGGCTCGGAGGCGAAGGATAAGATCCTCGCCGGTGTCAATCAGCTCGCCAACGCCGTCAAGGTCACCCTCGGCCCGAAGGGGCGCAACGTCGTCATCGAGCGCAGCTTCGGCTCGCCCACCGTGACGAAAGACGGCGTGACTGTCGCCAAAGAGATCGAGCTCGCCGACAAGTTCGAAAACATGGGCGCGCAGATGGTGCGTGAGGTCGCTTCGAAGACCTCGGACGTCGCTGGCGACGGCACCACGACCGCCACCGTGTTGGCGCAGGCCATGTACCGCGAAGGCCGCAAGCTGATCGAGGCCGGCGCCAGCCCCATCGAGCTCAAGCGCGGTATGGACATCGCCGTCACGCAGCTGGTCAAGGCCCTCGACGCCATGAGCAGCCCGATCGCGACGAAGGCCGAGATCGCGCAGGTCGCGTCCATCTCCGCCAACGGCGACTCCGAGATCGGCGACATCATCGCTGAGGCCATGGAGAAGGTCGGCAAGGAAGGCGTGATCACGGTCGAAGAGGCCAAAAGCATCGACACCACCCTCGAGGTTGTGGACGGCATGCAGTTCGACCGCGGCTACATCTCGCCGTACTTCGTCACCGACGCTGAGAACATGGAGTGCGTGCTCGAAGACGCCTACATCCTCATCCACGAGAAGAAGGTCTCCTCCGCGAAGGACCTGCTGCCCGTGCTCGAGCAGATCGCGCGTGAGCAGCGTCCGCTGTTGATCCTCGCCGAGGACATCGACGGCGAGGCGCTGCCGGTGCTGGTGCTGAACAAGCTCCGTGGCGCGCTGCATGTCTCCGCGGCGAAGGCGCCCGGGTTCGGCGACCGCCGCAAGGCCGTCCTCGAAGACATCGCGGTGCTGACCGGCGGCACCTTCCTCAGCGAAGATCTGGGCCACAAGCTCGAGACGGTCACGATCGACATGCTCGGCCGCGCCAAGCGCATCGTGATGACCAAGGACACCACCACCATCGTCGATGGCGAGGGTGACACGGTTCAGCTCAAGGCCCGCCTGGGGCAGATTCGGCGTCAGATTGAAGACACCACCTCGGACTACGACCGCGAGAAGCTCGAAGAGCGTCTGGCCAAGCTGTCCGGCGGCGTCGCCATCGTGAAGGTCGGCGCGGCGACTGAAGTCGAGATGAAGGAGAAGAAGGCCCGCGTCGAAGACGCGCTGCACGCCACCCGCGCTGCGGTTGAGTCGGGCATCGTGCCTGGCGGCGGCGTCGCGCTCATCCGTGCGCAGGCGTCCATCATGGACCTCAAGGTCGCTGGCGATAAGCAGTTCGGCGTGAACTGCGTGCGTCGTGCGGTCGAAGAGCCGATGCGCCAGATCGCCGAGAACGCGGGCTGGGAGGGCAGCTTGGTCGTCAACAAGGTGCGCGCTGGCGAGGGCAGCTTCGGTTTCAACGCGGCGACGGAGACCTACGGCGACCTGCTCGTGGACGGCGTCCTCGACCCGACCAAGGTCGTGCGTTCGGCCCTAGTGAACGCCGCTTCGGTGACGAGCATGATGCTCACGACCGACGCCATGATCACCGACGTCCCCGTCAAGGATGACGGCGGCGCTGGCGCGATGGGCGGCATGGGCGGCATGGGTGGCATGGGCGGCATGGGCGGCATGGGTGGCATGGGCGGCATGATGTAGCCGTTCGGCGTCACACCCGACGAGACAACCGCGGCCCCGTCGAGCTTTCGACGGGGCCGCGCGTCGTTTACAAGGAGCCATCATGGCGGACCAACGAGCGCGGCAACGACGAACGGGGCAGCAGCGACCCTCGCCGGAGCGCCTCTTCGCGCTCTACCACCTCGGCGTCGATGAGTCCGGCGCGGTCAGGTTCTGCAACCTGCACGATTGCGCCAAGATCTTGGCCGTCTCGCCTGCGGACCTGCAAAACTGGCTCGAAAGCGCACGAATCGACCAGGAGACCGCCACACGCGTCGGCTTCAACATCAGCCGCGCGCACGTGGATGCCCAGCTCGCCGAATCACCGACCGAGGCGCTGCGTATCGCCCGCGACGCCTTCGCCGCGTTTGTGGTGGCGCGGGACCAAGGCGGCGTCGGCGAGGTCCAGCTCGACATCGACTACGACGACCTCTAGCCCGTTCACCACGGCGGCATGCGCCTCGCCATCGGTAGGCGTCGTCCCGATCCAAACGCCTTGGCCGTCACGCGCAGCACCGGCGCCGCCTGTCGCCGCTTGTACTCGTTGAGCTCCGTCAGCCGAACCATCCGGCGCACCGTCGCCAAATCAAACCCTTCATTCGTTGCGATCGCCTCGGCGGCCAGCTGTTCGATGAGGTGAAGCTCCAGAATTCGGTCGAGCACTGGGTAGGGCGGCAGGGAATCGGAGTCCTGCTGATCGGGCGCCAGCTCTGCGCTCGGCGCCTTCTCCAGGGTCGACAGCGGGATGATGACGCGCTGTTCGTTGTAGGTCCGCGACACCGCGTAGACCAGCATCTTCGGCAGATCGCCAATCACCGCCAGCCCGCCGTTCATGTCGCCGTACAGGGTGCAGTATCCGACCGCGAGCTCGCTCTTGTTGCCGGTGGTCAGCAGCATGCGCCCGGTGTGATTCGACAGCGCCATCAAGATGACACCGCGGGCACGCGCTTGCAGGTTCTGCTCCGTCACGCCGCCGGTGTCGCGGCCCGGTCGCGCCAGCTCGTCGCCCAGCACCGCCATAAAGCCATCAAAGGGCGCCTTGATCGGCACGATCGGACAGCGAATCCCCAGGTTGTCGGCCAGTTTGAGCGCGTCCGTCACGCTGTGTTCACTCGAATACGGCCCGGGCATCGCCACGCCCAGCACGTTCTCGGCCCCCAAGGCTTCGACAGCGATAGCGGCGGTCAGCGCTGAGTCGATGCCGCCGCTGAGCCCCAACACAACCTGCGAAAAGCCGCATTTTTCAAGGTAGTCGCGCACGCCAAGCACCAGCGCAGCCCGGGCTTCGTGCGGTGCGTCGAGGTGAAAGTGGTCTGGCAAGGGCCGGTGAACGTCCACGTCAGCGCTGGCCGCGCCGCTGGCCGCGCCGCTGGTCAACTCGACGAGGAGGTAGTCTTCAGCGAACGCCGCCGCGCCTGCGATGGGGCGACCCGTAGCGTCGACCGCGAAGCTGCGGCCGTCGAAGATGAGCGCGTCGTTGCCGCCAACCACGTTGCAGTACGCGACGGGCACCCCGTGGGTCGCTGCGATGCCGCCCACCAACGCCAATCGCCGCGCGGCTTTGCCTAAGTCGAACGGCGAGGCCGACAAGTTCAGGATCACACCAGCGCCCGCGGCCACCAGCGACGCCACCGGAAAGACGTCGTAGCGCCTGACGCCGTTGTCGTCGTCGGACCAGATGTCTTCGCAGATCGTGATGCCGACGCGCTCGCCAGCGATCTCCAAGACCTGAGTGGCGACGCCGGGCTCGAAGTAGCGGTCTTCGTCAAACACGTCGTACGATGGCAGCAGCCGCTTGTGGATCGTCGCGGCGAGCTGCCGGTCCACATACACCTCCGCCGCGTTGATAGCCGGACGGTTGGGCGTGCCGTCGATCTGGCCGCGGTTGGCGAGCGCCGTGCCGACCACGAGCGTTAGACCACGCGACGCCACGCTGAGCCGAGTTCGCGCGGCTTCCGCTTCCGCCAGGAGGTCTGCGCGTTCGAGCAGGTCGAGCGGCGGATAGCCGACCACAGCCAGCTCGGGCGTGAGCACGACGTCTGCACCTTGAGCACGGGCGACGTCGCAGGCCGCCTCGATCGCGGTGACGTTGCGGTCGATGTCGGCGACGGTGGTGTTGATCTGGGCGAGGAGGATGCGCATCGTCGGCAAGATAGGCGACCGGGCAGAGCGTGGACAAGTACCACCATGAATTCTCTCCAAGATGGACATGTCCAGTAGACGTAGACACCGCCAGATCAGGGCAGATCAGGGGCAGTTCGGCTTCTGACAGACCCACGCGCCGCTTTTTTGCGTGCACTGCAGTCCGTCCGCACAGCCAAAGGTGCAGGGCTGGCCGAGTTTGGGCAGCGCACCGCAGATGCCGTTGGATTCGCAGACGAGGCCGGCGGCGCAGCCTGACGACTCCAGGCCAGTGAGGCAGGCTTTGCCGGTCGTCGGCAGCACGGTGCACAGCTTGTTGAAACAAAAGGCTGGTGGTGTACAGGCGTAGATGGTGCCGAGCTTGAAGTCGGGGGCCTCGCACGCCTGGCCGGCTTTGGGCACCGCGACGCATGTGCCATTGCCTGTGACGGCGCCGAGGCAGTTCAGGTCGAGCGCGCCGCACTGCAGCGTCGAGACGCATTTGCCGCCGAGCGCGGCCTTGGCGGCGCAGACGCCCGCCTTGGCTTTGCCGGTGCCATCGGGCACGCAGACGGCGCCGGCGACACAGGCGTTGGCGTCGCCGAAGCCACCACTATCGGTGCATGGGGCGCCGAGGGCGGCCGGAGTCACGCATGTACCGCCGATTACGTCGCAGCTGAGGCCGGTTTTGCAGCCTATGCTGGCGTTGCACGACGCGCCGACGTCGCCGATGGGCAGGCAGGCGCCCTTACCGCCGACATACGCGCACCACAGGCCCACGCCACAGGGCAGGTTGTACGCACATGGCTTAGTGACGCCCACCGGCGACGCGTCGACGCATTTGCCCTGCACGCACGCCAGCCCGACCTGGCAGGCCTCTTGGTAAACGCAGCTCCCGCCAGCGCCGGCCTTTGGCTTGCAGACGCCAGGACAGCCTGTCTCAGGTAGGTCGCAGAAGCCGGTTTTGCAGGCTCCGAGGGTGGTGCAACTGCCGCCGTCGGCGACGGTGCCTTCGAACGCGAGGCCGCACGCATCGGCGCCGCCGAGCGCGTAGGCGCCGCAGTCGTAGGTGAGTGATTTGACACAGAAGCCGGCGATGGTCGCTGAGTAGCCGAGCAGGCCTTTGCCGGCGGCGGCGGTGAGGTCGGCGTCGATGACCGCGGTGCCCTCGGCGCCGAGCAGCGCCACGCACCCCTCGTAGGTCGAAAAAGCCGGAACGCCGGGCTTTCCTTGGCAGACAAGCAGCGTTTTGCAGACCTCGGCGAGCTTGGTCGCAGCGTAGTCAGCGAGTGGAATTGGGTTGCCTGACCAGCCCATCGTCGTCGTGGTGTCCGGGGCGTCGGCGCCGACGTCGCTGGCGGTATCGGCGCCGACGTCGGCGACGCCGATATCACCAGCGTCGTCGGTTGTGTCGCCAGCGTCGTCGGCAACTACGGTGTCGGCGACAATGTCGTCAGCAACAACATCGGCTGCCGTGTCAGCGGCGGCGTCTGTGACGACGTCAACCGCGGTGTCGGCGGCGACATCGGAGGCCGAATCTGCGGCTCCGACGGCATCAACAGCATCAGCAGCCAAGGCATCGGCGCCAACGTCTGCGCCAGCGTCAAAGACCGGCAGCTGGGCGTCGCCGATCGTCTCTGAACCGCCCGGGTCGGCGCTGCACGCTGCAGCGAGCGCGAGGCAGAGGGTTGAGGCGGTCAGCAGGGTCATCTTGGAGAGTTGCATGGCGAAGGCTCCGATGCTGGCGAGGTGTAACTGCTTTCTACGGTAATTGCCTGAGCATGACCACGCCGGGTCGCGATCTGTTCGGCTCGCTTCAACGCAGGACGAGGCGCGCCGCGCGCCGGTTGCTGCGACAGCGACACCTAGGGCGCGAGAGGCCCCACGATGTCCAACGTCCGATAATGAGTATTATGTAAACTAACAGGGTGGGATCTGCAGGACGCCGGTCACCACAGCCAAGCCCGAACGACCCTGACAGTCCGTCTCACGTTACGACTCGGTGCCCACAACACACGCGGTCGTTACCAATTTCGACCGCGCAACGCTGCAGACATAGCGGCACTTCGTCGACATCTCTCGACATCTCAAACAGTTGACATGAAATGCTGCGGGATGGCGCAACATTTGCTACTCAGACGGACAGGTTACCACTCGGCACCAGCTGCGAGGTCAGACGATGACGAACTCCCGAGCGACCCTCCGCCTCCCAGTTTCGCTGACGCACACGCGCGCGCGCCGGGTTCTTGGCGTCGCCGCGGGCGGCTTCGTGCGTCTTACGCTCGCGTTGGGGAGCCTGTGGCCGAGCCTGAGCCACGCGACGGCGACCAGCCGAGAGCTGACGACGACCGCCACGGTGTTGGCTGTGTCGGGCGCCGAGACGGTGCTGCTGAAGGCGGAGCGTCGCCGATTCCGCGCCGACTCGTCCCGCACCGACCAGGCCCGCACCGACCAGGCCCGCACCGAGCGGATCAAGGGGCTACCGGCCGGTCTACGCCATCGCGTTCGGGTCGAGACCCTCCGATTTGAAGGGCTCCGCTCCAAGTTTCGGAGCTTGGTGCTGCTGCCGTCGACACCACTTGAGCCGGGCCGGAAGTACCCGTTGTTGGTCCTGCTGCACGCCCACGGCAGCCCGCCCGTCGCCTGGTTGCGCAGCGGAAAGCTGCACGTCGCGCTCGATCGCCTCGTCGCTGAGGGCAAAATGCCGCCTTGCATCGTGCTGTTGGCAGCTGGGGGGTTCGGCTACTGGGTCAACTGGAAGGATGGTCGCCATCCCTACGGCGATCTGGTCGTTCAGGGCTATCTGGCTAGAATGCGGGCGAATTACCCGGTCGCTGAGGGGCCCGAGCGGGTCGCGATCGCGGGCGCTTCCATGGGTGGTTTCGGTGCGCTGAGCCTCGGTCTGCGGCATCCAGAGCGGTTTGGCTTCGTTGGCGCGTTGTCGCCGACCGACTTCGCCATGGCCATCGCGCAGACGCCGAAGCGGGCGATGTACCGTCGCGTGCTGGGGCCAGACGACACCATGGTGGCCTGCATCAACCCCAACGCGCTGGTCACGGCTGGCTGCGGTCGATCGCAGCGGCTGGCGTTGGCATGGGGGCAGCGGGAAGGTTCCAAGTTTCGTGCCGGGAGTCAGCGATTGGCCCGGAATCTGGCGCGAACAGGCGTGCAGCATGCGACAATGGAGGTCGCCAACGGCAAGCATTCCTGGCGAGCGACGTGGCGCCAGGCGTTGCCCTTTATGCTCGAGCAGCTTGGGCAGGCTTGGCGGTCCGCGCCGGCGGTCTTGGTAGGAGCGCTCCAGCATGTGGAGTGATCCGAGGCTACAGCACGTCGATAGCCTTCAACCCGGAGACCTGACCCCCGGACGCATTCACCGCTTGGCGTTGCGGTTGATGCATGACGCCCTGGGTCGAGCCATGGATCTTCCGGTCCTGGCCGCGGTCGGGCGCAAGGCCGGGCCGACAGTGGGCATCACCGCGGCCGTGCATGGCAACGAACTCAATGGTGTCGAGGCGATCCACAAGCTCTTCGGCAGCATCGATCTCGAGCATCTCCGCGGCACGATCCTGGCGCTTCCGATCGTCAATGTCCCCGGGTTTCTGGGCCGGCGGCGTCATCTGGTCGAGGGCCGCGATCTGAACCACGCCTTCCCAGGCACCACCGATGGTCCCACCTGGTCCATCTACGCGCACCGGTTGCTGACGCGCTTCGTCGTCAACCTCGACGTTTTGCTTGACCTCCACACCGCGAGCACCGGGCGCGTCAACACGCTGTACGTGAGGGCCAACATGCACGACGCCCGCGCCGCGCGCATCGCCCATCTGCAGCGACCCAGAATCATCGTCCACAGCCCCCCGGCGGATGGCACCTTGCGCGGTGCCGCCAGCGACGCCGGCGTGACCGCCATCACCATTGAAATCGGCAATCCGCAGCGTTTTCAGCGAGATGTCGTGAGCGCGTCAGTTCGCGGTATCCGCGCGGTCCTGGCGGAGGCCGGTGTGCTGCCGAAGCGCAAGATTCAGCTTGGTCCTCCGCCCGTGGTGTGCGTGCAGAGTGAGTGGCGGTATTCAGATCGCGGCGGGTTGATGCAAGTCAACGTTGAGCTCGGTGACATGGTGGTAGAGGGCGACCTCTTGGCGACGCTGGTGAGCCCCTGGGGGGACGCGATCGCGTCCTACACTGCGCCTCACGCAGGCATCATCATCGGTCGCTCTGTGGATCCTGTCGCGGCCGCGGGTGCGCGCATTGTCCATCTTGGACGCCTCGCCCAACCCTGCGACAAACTTCATGACCAAACCAGCGCGACGGACGCATGGAGGCAGCGGTGACTGGGCGATGTGTCGTGGTGCTCAACGATCTGGACGACCGCGCCCAAGGTGACGCATCGCTTGGATTGGCGGGCTCGGCGCGAGATTTGGGCGTGGAGACCTGGGTCGTCGATGTGCGTGGGCTGACGGTGTGGCCGGACGACACCGTGCGTGCCCGTGGCGTGCGACTGGCACCCGCAGGTGAGGTCGCTGACCTGATTCGAGGCGACCGGGATGCCGTGACCCTTCAGCGCGGCGACGTGATGTGGGTCCGCACCAACCCGGCACGAGATCCCAGCGCGGTCGCGCTCCACCGACACCTGCCGCTCGTCGCGGAGCTGGCGGAACGTCAAGGTGTTCGTGTCGAAAACGCTGCGCGAACACTCGCGATCGGGTGGACCAAGCTCATGTTGGCCTGGCTGCCGCACGACATTCGCCCCCACACGCTGGTGACAGCGGACCTGCAGACGCTCGTCGACTGGCTGCGACACCGCGACGCGCCCTCGGTCGTCAAGCCGGCGACTGGCACCCACGGGCGCGGGGTCTTCTTGGTGCGTCCCGATGACGGCGCCAACCTCGTGCAGATGTGCGAAGCCGTGCTGGCGAGCGGACCTGCGATCGCGCAGGCGTTTGTGGACTGGGAGGGTTCGGGGGATATTCGTGTACTCCTACTCGACGGTGAGCCCATCCGCATCTCCGGGCGCGACGCGGCCGTGCACCGAATCCCGCCGACGGCTGGGTTTCGCAGCAACGTCCACGCTGGCGGCGCTGCGCATCCGGTCACGCTCACGCCGCGTCAGCGAGATGTCGCGTTCGCCGCAGGCGCGACGTTGTTGCCACATGGGGTGCGCGTCGCCGGGCTGGACCTGATCGGCGACAAGGTCATCGAGGTCAACGTGCACGCCCCAGGCGGCCTCGGCGACATGAGCCTGTTCACCGGTGAGAACATCGTGCAGTTGGTCGCCGAGCGGCTGTTGCAGCCATTGCCGCTAGGAGCTGCGCAGATGCTCGGCGAGGCTGTGACCCCGTAGCTTCTCCCACAGATTCTTGCGGGAGATTCCGAGCAATTGCGCCGCTTTTGCGCGCTGGCCGCCCGCTGTGTGCAGCGCCCGGAGCAGGTACTCACGCTCCCAAAGCTTGTGGGCGTCGGTGAGCGCCATGAAGGCCGGGAAAGGGGTCTCCTCATCGCCGGAGCCGCCGATCTCTTCCGGCAGATGACACACATCGATGATGTCGCCATCACCAAGGACGATCGCGTGTTGGATGGCGTGCTCCAACTCCCGGACATTGCCTGGAAAGTCGTACGACAACAGGGCATGCCACGCCCGCTCGGTGATGGATGGCGCCACCGCCTGGAAGGAGAACTGCGACAGAAAGTGCTCAACCAGCACGGGCAGATCGCCGACGCGCTCTCGCAGCGGCGGCACCCGAAGCTCCAACACTTTGATACGGAACAGCAAGTCAGCACGGAACGCGTTGGCGGCGACCTGATCCTTCAAGCTGCGGTGGGTCGCGGAGATGACGCGCACGTCGACCTTGACGCTGCGGTCACTGCCGAGCGGCTCAACGACACCCTCCTGCAGGACGCGGAGCAGCTTGGCTTGCGCCCCTGGCGACAGCTCGGCGACCTCGTCGAGAAACAGCGTGCCGCCGTGCGCCAACTGAAAACGCCCGAGGCGCTGCCGCACCGCACCCGTGAAAGCGCCGCGATCGTGGCCGAAAAGCTCGGCCTCAAGCAACGACTCCGAGAAGGCCGCGCAGTTCACCGCGATGAACGGCTGGCTCGCGCGCGGCCCGGTCGCATGCAGCATCCGCGCGACTAGCTCCTTACCGGTGCCACTCTCGCCAAGAATCAGGACGGACGCGTCGCTCCGAGCGCAGCGCGCGACCCGCTGTACCAAGCGCTGCATGGGCGCGGACTCGCCGATCATCGCCGGCCCCAACACACGCGCAGCGATGGTCTGGCGCGCGCGGACTAGCTGCTGTTCCAGCCTCACACGCTCGCGGCTGCGGCGCAGCGTGCTTGAGAGCAGCGCGTCGTCCACCGGACGCATCAGATAGTCGCTCGCCCCGCCCTTGACTGCGCGGACGGCGTCTTCGACGGACGCGCGCGACGTGAGAAAGATCACGTCAGTCGAAGGATGCAGTCGCGCCACCGCGCTCAGCAGCCTCGCTGGGTCATCCTTGGTGAGCTCGATGTCCATCAACACGACGTCCGCCCCGGCGGCAGACAGACGCTGCAGCACGGCGCGTTCGCTGTCTGCCTCATGGACGGTGTCGCGCCACCCTTCCAGGCGGCGCCGCAACGCGGTGCGCTCGCGCAGCGTCGGCTCCGCGACGATCACGTTGAGCGTCGGCGCTTGCTCCATGAATAACGTGGGTGCTTGTTCCATCCTAAAATCCTGGGACCGCAATCGAGAAGGCCGACCGGACCCAAGACGCGACGACTCAGATCATTATTCATCTGGGCAAAAATGTCGAGGACGTAACCGAGTGGTGACACGCTTTCCAGCCCAATGTTACGATTTCGGAACGCCGCGAGCGCCGCTGGATAGTTGAGCCATTTATATATAGCGGCGTATTATCATGGCGTTGCGCAGTCGGCATGCCAGGTGGCATGACGGTTGCAACCAATGGACGCAAGTGGCGCGACACAGCGTCCGCACGGTCGCCCTGTCAGTGACCTTTAGGAGATACCCAATGCGTAAGTCCTTGATGCTGAAGCTGCTCGTTCTTCTCTTCACCCTCAGCCTGACCAGCAGCGCGTTCGCCATGACCCCGATGAATGCCGACACGGCGGTCGCGGTTGCGGCCGACGGCGGCGCCAAGAAGGTCGCCAAGAAGAAGGCCACCAAGAAGAAGGCCGCCAAGAAGCGCCGCTGAGCCTCGTATCAGGACTTTCCCGTGAACAAAGGTAATCTAGTTGAAGTCATCGCCGAGGAACTCTGTGTCTCTCGGCTGCAGGCATCACGCCTCGTGGACACTGTC
>CALENB010000189.1 GCA_937910235.1 uncultured Myxococcales bacterium
GGTAGTACCCCTTCTTCTTGAACAACACACGGCCAACGTTGAAATCATTGGCCGATCCGGAGTTTGTCGTGGTGATCGTCACGTAGTCTTGGGCCGTGTTTACCAGCGTCTTGTCCAAGCAGAACGTGCGCGTACTTGAGCTACCCGATGACGAGCAGGTCCCGACGAAGTGGATCACCTTGTCGTTCACCGCGCTCGACCACGCCTTGCCGTCGCAGACCTGCAGGCCGAGTCCGTCGAGGTAGCGCAGCGTGCCCGCCAGCTTGGTGACACAGGGCGCAGAGCTCGCGCCGACCTGCACGCCGGCCTGGGCGACCAAACGACCGGCCACCAAGACGTTCTGATTGCTGGTGGTGCTCAGGCCCACGCTCCAGTCCTTGATCACACCATCCGTACCCGTCTTCACATCGCAGATGTCGCCGTTGTTCGGCAGCTGCGGCAGGCAGAAGGCGTTGTCGGTCACCTTGAGATTCCACAGTCCCTTCGGGTTCTTTCCGACCCAATCGCTGAGGTCGCCGCTTTGCAGTTTGCCGCTGAAGGTCTGCTTGAACGTTTTGGTTTTGTCGTCGGTTCCGCAGGGATCACACACCGTGTAGCCCGTCTTCTTGTCGTCGGGCGGCAGGATGTAGATGGCGAGTTTGCTGAGGTTGGTGTTGGTCAGGTCGATGGAGACGCTGAGCTTCTCCGCCGTTCCCACGCTCGGCACGGCGACGGAGCTGACCGCGTCAATCCCGGTGTTGTCAGGGATCGGAAGGTTCTTGGTGGGCGCGCTCCACGACTCTGTGAACTGATTGCTCAGCGTCCCATTGGAGATCTGAGAGAGGGCGCCGCCCGTCGCGCCGGCCGACTTGCAGATGAGGTTGCCGCTCTGGTCGATACCCGTGACGTATTGGCCGCTGGGGCACGTGCCCGACGGGATCTTGATGCCGGTCAGCTTGCTGCCGTCGCCGACGAACTCTTGCGCCACGACTTGCTGGGCAGTGAGCGATTTTGCGGTGATCTGTTGGGCCTTGATGCTGTTGCCGGCCAGGTCGAGGTCGCTGTCCCACTTCACCGAAGACGCCTTGACGCAGCCGGTGCACGAGAGCCCCAAGGCCGTCTGCGCTTGCTGCGCGTGCAAGGCGTAGGCGACGGAGTGAAGCTTTCGTCGCGTCTGCTCCGGGTTCACGCCGACCGTCACGCCGACCCACACCTCCGACGCTGCGCCCAGGGCGGCGACGTTGAGCGGCGCTTTGCCGCCGAGGGTGTGAGTGAGCCGGCCCGACGCGACCGTGACCTTGGCGGTCTCCGTGTAGAACGCCACCTGCGCCGTCTCGGAGGCGTAGAGGCTAAAGGTGACGTCATAGGCACCTGCCGGCGCGGCGCCGCCCGTCGCCGTCGTGAGGATCCCCTCGTAGAGCAGGGTCGATGGCGCGCCAGCGAAGGCGAAGGTCGGAGCCAGCGCCGTCGGCACCAGCGACCCGGCTACGAGCGCCGCTAGCACCAGCGTCGACCGACGCGCAGCCATCATGGACGTGAACAACTGGGTCATCGTGGAGCCTCCGATCATTTCAACCAGGTCGTGAGCCAGGCATAGAAGCCCAGCTCCAAGGATGTGGTCTTGCCGGGACCGACGCTGCCAACGACGCTGCTGCCGCCTGCAAACACGCGCGCAGAGACGCCGTTGGCGTTGCTACCCTCCACGACCGTGGAGCCAAATCGCCAGACCAGCTGTGCAGGTCCGCCGCCGACGCAGCCATCGTCGGTCTTGCCGTTGCACGTATCGTCCTTGCCGTTACACGTCTCTTGCGCGGCCGGGCCGACCTCGCCGACACACGCGCCAAACGAACCTGCGGCGGTGCACGTCTGCACACCAGCTTTGCACGCTCCGACGCCCTTGGTCGTCGGGTTCGCCGTGTAGCAGGCCTGTGTCTGCGTCACGTCCACGACGCTGACGCAGCCCTTCACCTTGTCACACGTGTCCATGGTGCAGGGGTTGCTGTCGTCACACGTCTTCGCGGTCCCGGCCATGCACGAGATCTGGCCACTTCCCGCGTCTGCGCCGCAAACATCGGCCTCTGTGCAGGGATCGCCGTCGTCGCATGACCCTGTCGACGGCGTGACGCCGCACTTGCCTGTCGTCGGGTCACACGCGTCTTTCGTGCAGCTGTTGCCGTCGTCACAGGCCTTGGGCGTACCGGCGCAGACGCCCGATGTGCAGGCATCACCAGCGGTGCACGCGTCCCCATCGTCGCAGGGGTCTCCCAGCCCGGCGGGCGTCTGCACGCACCCGGTCACCTTGTCGCAGGTGTCGACGGTGCAGGGGTTGCTGTCGTCGCACGTCTTCACGACGCCCGCACAGCTGCCGGTCGCGCACGTGTCTGCGTCCGTGCACGCGTCGCCGTCGTCGCATGCGCCCGCAGTCTTGGTGTGGGTGCACGTGCCTGCGACACAAGCGTCTGTGGTGCAGCCGTCGTTGTCGTCGCAGTCAGCATCTTCGTCGGTCGTCCCGTCGCAATCGTCATCGGCGCCGTTGCACGTCTCGCCAACGGGGCTGCCGCCCAGGCAAATCGACAGACCGCCGCCGGACGGCGCGCCCTCTTTGCCCGCTGCGAGGCACGCGCGCACGCCGGAGCACGCCGCGGCGCCGGCACCACCGACGCTGCACGACGTCGCCAGCTCTTTCTGGATGGCGATCGGGCTGCAGCTGCACACCGCGTCATTCGCCGGCATGCACTGCTTCGACGCCTTGCCATCCACATCGACGACGTCGCCGCACGTCGACCCGGTCGGGCACGCTGGCTGGCCAGCGCCACAATCAACGCCGCAAAAGCTTCCGGCCGGGCCGCGATCGACACACTTCGCGCCTTCCGCGCCCGGCGAGACGCAGGCCGCGTTGGTCTTGCAAGCGTCCCCCAGCGTGCCCTTGGTCGGTTGATT
>CALENB010000190.1 GCA_937910235.1 uncultured Myxococcales bacterium
GCGAGCGTCGGTAGCACCGCGACGCTGGCGATGCCGACGACCAGCCACGGCCAGGTGCGCAGCACGAAGTGGGCGACTGTGAACCACAGCAGCGCCAGGGCGGCGTGTCGCTCATCGCGCGTGGCGAAGAGCCGCTGCACCAGAAAACCGCCGCCCTCGGCGCCGCCCCACCACTGCACCATGACGTAGAATCCGAACGTGGCGAGCGCGACGTCATCGGTGCCGGCCGGCAGCCAGGCGAGGAGCTGCTCGGGGGCCGCGAGCCCTGGTCCACCGGCTGCCGCGGTCGCCTTCGCGGCCAGCGCTGCGGGCCCACCCATCTCGATGAGCACGATGACGGCGAGGGCCACAGAGCCGAGCATCGCCAGGGAGAACTGGAGCAGATCCGTCATCACGACGCCCCACAATCCCGCGGTCCACGTGTAGACCAAGGCCAGGGCGACGAGGGCCACCAGCGTCCATGTCGGTGGCCAGCCGAAGACGGCATCGACGATCTTTCGCATGCCCAGCAGCACCCAGCCCATCGTCACGCCGTTGGCGAGCAGGGCCCGGTAGCTGCCCTGTAGGCCGCGGAGCGCAGCGGCTGGTCGTCCGGCATAGCGCAGCTCCAGCACCTCGGCGTCCGTCAACAGCCGCGCGCGCTGCCAGAGCGGCGCGAAGAAGAACATGCAGGCCGCAAAGCCGATGGCGCCGCTCCACCAGTACCAGTTGCCGCTGAGGCCGCGCGTGCGGACGATACGGGCGATCGCGAGCGGCGTATCGGCGGCGAAGGAGGTCGCTACGATGGAGGTGCCCGCCAGCCACCAGGGCAGGCGACGGCCAGCGACGAAGTAGTCTGCCAGGCTGCCAGTGCCCCGTTTGCTCATGGCCACACCGACGCCGGCCGTGACGAGCAGCGTCACTCCGATGATCGCGAGGTCGAGTCCGTCGAGCGCGCCGGTGGTTAGTCCCGTCGTCACGCTGCGATCAGGCCCAAGCGCAGCTTCGCGGCGCGGACACGAGCGACGCTCTCAGCCACCCGCTGTTGGTCAAGTTTGCCGCTGTGCCAGGCGGCGTCGAGGCCAGCCAGCAGGGCAGGGTGCGCGTCATGCTCGGTGCAGGACAGCAGCATGTCGCAGCCCGCGTTGATGGCGCGAATGCACGCGTCGAGCAGATCATCGCTGGCGTCACGAATACCGCGCATGGCGAGGTCGTCGGTGAACAATAGGCCCTGAAAACCAAGCTCATTGCGCAGCAACTCGGTGCAGATCGCGTGCGACGTCGTCGCAGGATTGACCGGGTCGAGGGCGGGGTACACGACGTGAGCGCTCATCAACGTCGGCAGATTCGCGGCGATGGCGGCCCGAAACGGCGCCAGCTCGACGGCATCCAGCCTAGCGCGGTCTAGGTTCACGTGTGGCAGCTCCACGTGCGAATCACGCTGCGTGTCACCGTGACCCGGAAAGTGTTTGCCGCACGACAGCACGCCGGCGCGGTGCAGGCCCGCGGCCCAGGCCAGGGCCATGGCCGCCACACGCGCAGGATCGGCTGAGAACGCGCGGTCGCCGATAATGGGGTTCGTCGCGCACGAGTCCACGTCGAGCACCGGCGCAAAGTCGACGTTGACGCCGAGCGCGGCCAGGGTCTCGCCCATCAGCTGACCGTGGTCCTGGAGCTGTTGCAGGTCCAAGTCACGGTCGAAACGCGCGCCCAGGTCGCGGGCCGACGGCAGCAGCGGCGCATGCGGCGGGCCCCATTGCTGCACGCGCCCGCCTTCCTGGTCGATGGCGACCAGCAGCGGCGTGGCGGCGCGGTCCTGCAGCGCAGTGACGAGCGCGCGAACCTGGGCTGCGTGAGCGATGTTGGGGCCAAACAGAAAGACCCCGCCGATGTCGTAGCGGTCGATGAGATCGGCCAGCGCAGCGGGCATCTCGTAGCCTGCGAATCCGAGCATGGTCAGCTGGCCGACAGGGGAAAAACTCATGCTGCAAGCCTGCAAGTCAGCCAACGAAAGCGCAACGCGTCGGCCGAAATCTGGTAGCCTCTCGCGAGGTCTGGAGGTGTCGTCGTGTCGAATCAAGCTCCGCTCGTGCATCTATCGCTGGCATCGGCGGGGCGCTCGGCCGCCGCCCTGGTCCTGACCGCCGCACTGGTCTTGGCCGGATGTGCCGAAGAGCACGGTCGACACCATCACATCCCGCCAGAGGTGGAGGCCGCCGCGCAGCTGCAGGTGTTCACAAAGCACCTGGGTGCGGCGGAGTATGGGCCGGCGAACTGGGTCAAAAGCCCGAATTATTCGACCGCTTCACGTGGCAAAGGCCAGATCACCACCGTCGTCGTGCACACTGTGCAAGGCTCGTACAACGGCTGCATCTCGTGGTTTCAGAACCCGTCCGCGAAGGTCTCCGCGCACTACGTCGTCAGCAAGACCGGCGCTGTGACCCAGATGGTGAAAGAGAAAGACATCGGCTGGCACGTCGGCTCGGCCAATGGCTACACGGTCGGGATCGAGCACGAGGGCTACGTCAGCGATCCGAACTGGGCGACGCCGAAGATGGTCACGGCCAGCGCCAAGCTGACGTGCTATCTGGTCAAGAAATACGGGCTCACAGCGACCAAGACGCACATCAAGGGCCACGTTGAGCTTCCCAAACAGACCCACACCGATCCGGGCAAGTACTGGCCGTGGGCGACCTACTTGGCGCAAGTGCAGGCCTGCGTGAAGGGCGGGGTCGTGGAGCCGCCGAAGTGCACTGGCAGCTGTGACGACGGCAAGGTCTGCACCAACGACGCGTGTGTCGGCTCCAAGTGCACACACACCTGGGCCAACGGCGTCGTCTGTTGGGACGGCGACGCGTGCACCGTGGGGGAAAAGTGCAACAACGGAAACTGCGTCGGCGGCAAGATCACCAAGGATTGTGACGACAAGAACCCGTGCACCAACGATGGCTGCACCGCGAGCAACTGCACACACACCGCCAACAGCGACGCCTGCAATGACGGAAACGCCTGTACGACGGGCGATAAGTGCAAGTCGAAGAGCTGCGTGGGCGGCGCGTCGCAGAACTGCAACGACGGCAACCCGTGCACCAAGGACGCTTGCAGCGCTGGCAAGTGCAGCCACGTCGCGACGAGCGGCAGCTGCTCGGACGGCAACCCGTGCACGACCAACGACGCGTGCAGCGGCGGGGCCTGTAAGGCTGGCGCGGTCAAAGTGTGCTCGGATGGCAACCCCTGCACCACCGGTGACACCTGCAACAAGGCGACCGGCGTCTGCGCGGCGGGGGTGTGGAAGAGCTGCGGCCAGGGGGACGTCTGCAGCGCGGGGACGTGCGATCCGAAGGCAGGCGGCTGCAAGCCCACAAATGAGGGCACGACGTGCGATGACAACAACCCGTGTACGTCCAACACCACCTGCAAGAGCGGGGCGTGCGCTGGCGGCGCGCTGATGGGCTGCGACGACGCCAACCCGTGCACGAACGACGCCTGTGGCGGGGCTGGATGTGTGCACGCCAACAACGCGATGTTCTGCGATGACGGCGATCCGTGCACCTTGGCTGACGCCTGCAAGGCGGGCACCTGCGCGGGGCAGGTTGTGAGCTGCGACGATGGTGATCCCTGCACGACCGGTCAGGCCTGTCAGGCGGGTAAGTGCACAGCTGGCAAATCCATCTGCGACGACGGCAACGACTGCTCGTCGGACACCTGCGTCGCCGGCAAGTGCAGCCATGGCGCGATCGTGGTCGATTGCGATGACGGCAACGACTGCACGGTGAAAGAGTACTGCGACACGGGCGTGTGCCAGGGCGGCCAGATCGTGGCCTGTGACGACGGCGACGCCTGCACGGAAGACCGCTGCTTGCCAGACAAGGGCTGCTCGCACTTCGACACGTGCAGCGCAGCCGACGGTGGCGCAAGCGGAGATCGACCGGACGGAGAGGCGGCAGACCGCCCCGACAGCACGCAGGGCGGCGGCGCAGACGGCTTGGCGGCGCAGGATGGCTCCGGCACCAACACGGTCGGCGGTGGTGGCTTGGCGGCGCCCGCGAGCGGCTGCTCCGCGGGACATGGGCTGCCCTCACATGGGCTGCCCTCACATGGGCTGCCCTCACATGGGCGCCATGCGGGGCTCTTGGCCCTACTTGTGGCCGCTGCTGGCTTGATTTTCCGGCGTCGGCGCGCGATTTGACCAGCCAAGGTCCGGTCGAACAGCGCGGCGCGTTGCAGCTGATGGCGGTGCCAGGACTCGCACATGTCGCGCCGGAGCGCTGGGACGCGATGTGCCCCGCCGACTCGCCCTTCCTCGAACATCGTTTCCTCCATGGGCTCGAACGCACGGGCACGGTGGGCAGAGCGTCGGGCTGGATCCCGCTGCACCTGCTCGTCGTGGATGATTTTGACCCCGCGATCCGTGCAGAAGGGACGCCGCTGCCCGCGTCGGTGCGCATCCATGGCGCCGCGCCGTCGTACGTGAAGACCAACAGCTACGGCGAGTTCATCTTTGATTTCCGATGGGCCGAGGTGTTTCACAACTGCGGCAAGCGGTACTACCCGAAGCTCGTGGTCGCCACGCCCTTCACCCCGGTCACCGGCGCGCGCCTGCTCGTCGCGCCGGATACGCCTGCGCCAGACGAGATTCGCGCGATGCTGAGCGAAGGGCTGATCGGTCTCGCGCGGCAGATTGGCGCGTCGTCGGTTCACTGGCTTTTTACCGAGGAATCCGAGGCGAAAGCGCTCTCGGCCCATGGCTACGCGCATCGCTACAGCCACCAGAATCAGTGGCATGACGAAGGCTTCGGCGACTTTGAGGGGTTTCTAGCCAGCATGCGCTCGCGGGCGCGCAAGCAGATCCGACGCGAGCGCCGTAAGGCGACCAGCCACGGCCTGACGCTGCACGTCCTGCGCGGCACCGAGATGGACGACGACGCCTGGGCCGCCATCGCCCGGCTCTACCGCAAGGGCTGCGCACGCTTCGGCTCCCACGGCTATCTGACGGACGCGTTCTTCGAATGGATACGCGCGAAGCTTCCAGAAAACGTGGTGTGCAGCCTCGCGCGGCGTCCCGACGTCACCGGCCCGGAGGCGTGGGTCGCGGGCACACTCAACTTCCAGAAAGGCGACAGGCTCTACGGACGCTACTGGGGCTGTGACGAGGAGTTCGACCACCTCCACTTCGAGCTGGCCTTCTACCAGCTCATCGAGACGTGTTTGCAGCGGGGCTGGACACATTTTGAGGCGGGCGCCGGCGGCGACCACAAGGTCAAGCGTGGTCTTCGTCCCGTGCTTTGCCACAGCGCGCATTGGATCGCAGACACCGAGCTGGGCCCCGCCATCTCAGATTGGGTGGCGATGGAGCGGGACCACGTCGCCGCGTGGCTCGCCGAGCTGCAACAGCACGGCACCGCGAGGCGCGCGCATGAGCCTGGCTTGAATGCCGAGCTGAAGTCGCCGCTTCGGTCGTAGTCTTGTGCAGCGAGTCCGGCGCAATGTGCCCGGCGCAACGCATCCGGCGTAACGAGTTCGCCGCGTCAACGTCTCCGTTCCGTCGCTGCTGCGTTGGCGACGCCAGCGCCTTGAACCCAGGATCGCGGTGCGGGATGCTGCCGCGTGGTTCCCTCGCACCCAGGAGCGGCCGTGTTCGGTTGGTTGACGTTCTCTCTCATCGGCATCGTCTCGACGCGGCAATCCGCCCGAGCCAGCGAAACCGCCCTCATTGAGGCGCTGCAGCGCGGCGATGGCCGAGCGTGGCGGCAGGTCATGGACGACTACGGGCCCATGTTGATCGCCTATGCCACACGCTTGCTCAAGAGCCGCGCCTCCGCCGAAGAGGCCGTGCAGGAGGCCGTGGTGTCGGTGCATCGTGGAATCGAGCGCTTCGAAGGCCGGTGCTCTCTGAAGAGCTGGCTCTTTCACGCCGTGCACAACAAGGCCATCGATGAGCTCCGCCGCACCAAGCGTTTCGCGACTCCCAGCCTGGACGAAGACGTCGAGTGGGAGCGCCGCTTCGGTGGCCGCATGTGGATCGACCCACCGCGTCACTGGACGGGCACGGTCGGCGCCCAGATCGACGCGAAGCGCGTGCTCGACGTGGTGCGTGCTGAGGTCGAGCACCTGCCGCACACCCATCGGCAGGTGCTGCTGATGAAAGAGGTGCATGGCCTCTCATCGAAGGAGGTGTGCGACGTGCTCGAGATCTCACCGGCGAATCTACGCGTCTCCCTTCACCGCGCACGACGCGCCCTGCGCGACGCCGTCGAAGTCCAACTTGGGGAGGTCTGAACCATGCCCATGCGCACCTGCAAGACCGTCATGGCGGAGATCGACCGAATCGCTGACGGCGAAGCCACACGAGGTGAACGCGTTCGTTTTGCGATGCACCTCGGGATGTGTGCGCACTGCGACCGATACTATCGGCAGTACGTCGCCGTCCGTGACGCGCTCGGCAACATCGAGTCCACCGAGCTGCCCCCCGACTTTGAGGACGTGATGCGCGGACTCCTCAAGCTCGTCGAGGTCGCTGCGGACGACTCGAACTAGATCGGCTCGCCAAGCGCATCCGATCCGCCTATTCGCCCGTGTCTCCGGCCTATGAGACGCCACCCACCCCACAACGACGAACTCCCCGACGCCTGCGTGGCGTCGGGGAGCTCGGTGTTCATCCGGGTGCTGAATGTCGGCTACTTGCTCGAGGTGCCACCGCCAATTGGCACAGCGACCTTTCCGCAGGAGTAGGACCCAGAGTAGTACGTCTGCACGGTGTAGCTTTGGTTGCTCTCGGTCGTGCGCCCACCCATCGTGTAGTACGACGTGCTTGAGTTGTCTTCCACGGCATAGAAGTAGGTGTCGTACGACGTGTGACCGTAGTAGTACTGGCCGTACACACCACCCGTCGAGCTGCCTCGCATGGCGTACCCGAGCGTCCGCTTCAACGTCGGGTTGTAGTAGTGCCCGACCGCAAAGATGCCCGAGCCGTACATATCGACCGCACTAAACACATCCGTACCCGTGCTGCCGTACATCGTGTCGGCGTACGTCGTGCCCCCCGTGTTGATCTTCACGAACCAGGCGTCGTACCCATTGGCGGTGACCTTCTTGTTCTGCGTCATCCCGACCATGTACACGTACCCGCCGTAGCCCTGCGCAGCGTTGATGACGTCGTAGCCAGCCGCGCCGTACTGCCAAGTCGCCTGCAGGTTACCGTTGACGTCGTACCGACACGCGACGCCGTCGTTGCTGCCGTACTTCGTCTCGGTCGTTGATCCGACCGGGAAGACGTAGCCGCCGTAGTAGGCCACCCCGTTGAAGTAGTAGTGGTAGCGGGTGACCGCGAACTTCACCAGCTTCACACCGCTCCGGAACTTACTCCAGACCGTCGAGCCGCTGCTGTTGAGCTTTACCAGCCAGCCGGAAGCGTAGTTGCTGTTGACGCCGTACGTCGTCCCTGAGGCGTAGTAGTTGCCAGCGCCGTCGTGGACCACCGCGGCAAGTTGATCCGTCGAACTGCTTGCGCTGATGGTGTAGTTCTTGAGGATCGTGCCGTCCGTATTGAACCACACCACCCAACCAACGTAGCCGTACGTGCTGTTCAAGTAGCGATACCCGACCGCGATGAAGACGTTCGCTACGTTGGTCGGTGAGACGGCCTTGAGGTAGTCGGTGCCGGTGTCCACGCTGCCCTTCGGCGGCGGAACGGTCTTGCTCCACAGCACCGTCCCGGCCTTGTCACGCCGAACCAGCCAGCCTTCGTACGACTTGCCGCTCACGTAGGTGATGCCCACGGAGACGGTGCCGAGATCCGACGTCTTCGAGATGCCGTAGATGATGTCGGTGCTGCTGCCGCCCGTCAGCGACGACCACACGCGGCACTGGCATTTGCCCGATGCGCAAATGCTCGTCGTGCCGGCCTCACAGGTGTAGTTCTCATACGCTGGCGTGTACACACACGCGCCCGTCTTGGCGTTGCAGCCGTCGCTGGTGCATTTGGTGGAGTCGGCGCAGCTCTTGGCGGCGCCAGACTTGCACTTTCCGAAGGAGCAGACGTCGTTCAGCGTGCAGGCGTTGCCGTCCGAGCACGACGCGGTGTTGTTGATGTACTGGCACTTGCCCGTCGAGGCCACGCAGCTGTCTGTCGTGCAGCCGTTGCCGTCGTTGCAGGCCGTCAACTTACCGATGCAGCTGCCCTTGCTGCTGCAGGTGTCGCCCGTCGTACAGAGCTGGCCGTCCGTGCACGGGAACCCCGCCAACACGGTCGACTTGCAGGTGCCCGTAGCCTTGTCACAGGCGTCCGACGTGCACGCGTTGTTGTCGTTGCAGACCACCGACTTGCCCACGCACGTCGCGTTGCTCAGGCATTTGTCCGACGAGGTGCACAGGTCGCCGTCAGTGCAATTGGCGCCAGTGGCGACGGGGTTATTGCAGGTATATTTCCCACTCACGAGCTGACAGAGATCCTGGGTGCACTGGTTTTTGTCGTTGCAGTCGCTTGCCTGGCTCGCGACCTTGCACAAGCACGCGTAGGAGCCGGCCTTGCAGACGCCCGAAGCGCACACGTCCTTCGCCGTGCACTCGTTGCCGTCGCTGCATGCGGTGCCGTTGGTTTTCGGCGTCAAGCCACACGCGCCCGTCGTCGATTTGCACACGCCATCGTTGCACTGATCGCCCGCGCACGTCTTTGGATTGGCGCCCTTGCAGACGCCCAGCTGGCACGTGTCGGTCTGGGTGCAGAGGTCGGCGTCGTTGCATTTGGTGCCGTTGCCGAGCGCCTTCTTGCCGCAAGCGCCAGACTTAGGATCGCAGACGCCCGAATTGCACTGATCACCTGCGCACGTCTTCGGATTGGTGCCTTGGCAGACACCCGCCGCGTCGCACTTGTCGGTCTGCGTACACAGATCCGAGTCGTTGCAGGACGTGCCAGCTGGGGCCGCCTTCAGCGAGCAAGTGTTGCCCGTTTCGTCACAGAATCCGGCCTTGCAGGCGTTGAGGTTATCTTGGCAAATTTTGGGCTTGCCGTTCGAGCAGCTCCCCTTGCCGTCACACGTCTCGTTCACCGTGCAGTACTGCCCATCGTCGCACGTCGTATTCGCGGCCTTGGGCGTCGTCGCGCAGGCGTTCTTGGTCTCGTCGCAGACGCCCGTGTTGCAGGCGTCGGACGCCGAGCTGCAGTCCTTGGCCGCGCCGGGCGTGCACTTGCCAGCGCCGTCGCAGCCGTCGTTTGCAGTACAGAACTTACCGTCATCGCACTCAACGCCCTTGGCTTTCGGGGTTTTTGCGCAGCCGCCGGTCTTCTTCTCACATACCGCCGTGTTGCACGCGTCGCCGTCCGCGCCGCAGTCTTTCAGGGGTCCAGCGATGCAGCCGCCTTTCTTACAGGTGTCGTTCTGCGTACACAGGCTGCCGTCTGCGTCGCACGTGGTGCCGTCCGATTTCGCGGTCGTCTCGCACTTGCCGGTCTTGGCGCTGCACGCGTCGTTGGTGCAGGGGTTGCCGTCGCTGCAGACCTTGGCCTTGCCCCCGGCGCACGCACCCTTGTCGCACGTCATGTTCTCAATGCAGAGGTTGCCACCCTGACAGGCTTTGCCGTTCTGCGGCGTCGCGTCGAATTTGCAGTCGCCGGCAGCGCACGTGTCGGCTGTGCACGGGTTGTTGTCGTCGCACTCCTTGTTGTCGGTGCAGCCGCATCCTGCGACCGTCTTGTCGATGCTCGTCGTCACGCATTTGCCCGACTGACACGCGGTGATCGTGCAATCGTCGTCGTCTTGGCATTTCGCCGCGTCGTCGGCGGCGTTCTTGCAGCCCGTCGCTGCGTCGCAGGCGTCCTTGGTGCAAGGGTTGCCGTCGTCGCAGAGCTTGATGTTCGCGGTGTTCAAGCACGTGCCCGTCTTCGGATCGCACGCGTCGAACGTGCAGGCCACGCCGTCATCGCACGGCTTCTTCTGGCCCACGCAGCCGCCGTTGTCGCAGGCGTCCTGGTCGGTGCAGGGGTTGCCGTCGTCGCACTCATTCGGCGCCGCCTCAGCCGTGCAGCCCTTGATGGCATTGCAGCTATCGACAGTGCAGGGGTTCTTGTCGTCGCACGCCTTGTCCACATCGCCCGCACACGCGCTCTCTTTGCATGCTGACTTGCTGGTGCACACGTTGTTGTCGTCGCACTCCTTCGCGTCGTTCGCAGCCACCATGCCACATACGCCTGTCGAGGCGTCACAGGTGTTCTTGCCGCAAAACCCGTCCGCGCCGGCGTCGCACACGGCCTTCTTGGTGTCGTCGACCAGACACTCCTCGGTCGTTAGATCGCAGTAGCGCGGCAGACACAGGTCGGTCTGATCGCAGTCGGCGTCAGCCTTGCACTTGCACACGTTCGTGGTGGAGCCACAGACGCCAGCCTTGTCGCACGTATCACCGTCGGTGCACTTGTCGCCGTCGTCACACTTCTGACCAACCTTGACGGTCGTCGCCGTGCAGCCAACGGCCAAGTCGCACGCCAACTCGAAGCAGGCGTTGTTGTCGGCGCACGTCGCGTTGTCGGCCTTGTGCTCGCAGCCGGTTGCGCCGCAGGAGTCGATGGTGCAGGGCAGGCCGTCGTTGCACTCTTCGCTGGCGACGCACTGGCCTTCAACACACGTCCCTTCGCCCGTGCACGGCTTGCCGTCATCACAGACCTCGGCGGACGTGATCGCCTCGTGCACAATCGTCGTGTTCTGCTCGCAGAAGTCCTTGGTGCAGGGGTTTCCGTCCTCATACTGAGCGTCCGGCACCGTGGTGCATTTGCCCTTCTCACACCAGTTGCCACACTCGCCGCCGCCGCACTTGGTCTCCTCAAGCATCGAGGTGACTGTGCATGCCATCGCGAGGCCGCCGGCCGTGACAGGTGCACACACGGCGAGCTGACACTCGGTCAAGTCGTCACCCGCATCGCAGCTAGAACCCTTGGGCAGCGGCGTCATCCGGCAGGCGCCATCGTCGGCACACTGGCCCTTTGCGCACTCCGTGTCCTTGCCGATGACCTCCTCGTCTTGACACGCAGACCCCTTCGCTTTGAAGGTCCAACCGCACCAGCCGTTGTTGCACCGCGCGAGGCCGCAGGGCGTCTTACCCTTGGCGTCCTTGCAGTCGTAGTCCGTGATGCACTCTGTCCCGGTCGCGTCGGCGCTGACCGTGGTGTCCAGCAGCTCCGTGTCGCCAGCGACCGCCGTATCCACCCCTCCGCTCGTGTCGACCTGGATGTCGGCGAGCGCCTGCTCCACGGGCGGCGTACCGCAACCGAACGCGAGCAGCAGTGACAGACCAACCAAGAGCGAGATCATCCGCGCGCTTTGTGGCCGGGCGCCGGCGGGCGCGACGTGACCCTGAGCGCGATCCGGCATACCGCAGTGGAGCAGGGCGGTGTCGCACGTGGCGGGAATGGACTCGGTGATACAATGGTTCACGTCATACTCCGTGAGCTTCTTTGAGCTCGCGTCGGCGGAGGCGCCGTTCGACTGCTCCTGCAGCGGGCAGGTGGGTGCGGCATGATACTGAGGCCCCGGTCGCGCTGTCAAAGTTTCGTGAGCGCGATTCGCGTCATGGCTAGCGGGCAAGAATCACGAGAATCCAGACGTCGTAGAGCGCGTGCGTCCACGCGGCAACGGCGAAGCCCCGGGCTAGGTACAGCGCAGCGAAGACGAGCCCGGCCACGGTGCGGAACACCATGGCGCCCCACGTGAATGGCTCCGCGAGATGGTGCACCCCAGCGAAGATAAGCGACGACAGCAGCGCCAGCGCGACGACGCGGCCCGCGTTGTCGCGCCAGCTCGCACCCAGCCACACGCGGGCGATCGCGCCGATGCCGACGAGTCGAAACAACAGCTCCTCATGCAGGCCGGCGCCGGCGCTGATCACGAGCCCGGTCAGCGATCCCACCGCGGTGCTGTTGGCGAGCGGGACCAGCGCGAGGTGCATACGGGCAGCGTCGAGCACTTGATCGGTGAGCCAATCTGACGCGGTACCGGTGAGCACGGCGTAGCAGGCACACTCGAGCAACAGCGGCGGCAGCATGTTGAGCGAGATGCGGGCGCGTCGACTCAGCCAGACCACGATGCCCAAGTTGATCACGATCAACGCGCCATAGAAGCCCGCCCAAGGCCGCCACCCCGCCCACCCGAGGGCGGAGAAGCCCATCGCGAGTGAAGACGTCAGCAGATCCGCGCCATTGCGTGCGCTCGGTAGCAGCAAGGTGCCCAGCCCGTAGATGCAGAGCAGCGGCAGGGTGAGGGCTGCGGCGGTGAGCGGCGTCCGCGTCTCGGCCAGATAGCGCGCGACGGCTGTCAGCCCCGGAGGGCCCGGACGCGTGGGCTTTTTGCCTGATTTTCCGGCCGATCCGCCCGCCATTGCGCCGCTCAACCGAGGGGGGCGCTGGCTGCCGCGCGCCGCAGCAGGTCATCGCGATCCGCCACAAACTGGCCAGCCGCCTCGGACCATACGTACGCCTGCGCGGCGACGAGCCCGGCCTCGTCGTCGAATGTGAGCACGTTGAAGTGGGCGAGGTGACCATGGTCCGCCTGGAACCAGGTGGACGACCCACAGCCCAGGACCCACGTCGGTGACTCGCCAACGAGCCGATGCTGCTGCGGCGGGTGCGTGTGACCGTGGAGCAACGCCGTGGCGCCGATGTCGCGGAGCGTCGTGATGAGGGCGTCGCGGTCGCGCAGTCGCGCCGTGCGCTCCGCAACAAAGCTCCTCCGGTGCAGGTTGTGGTGCACCATCACGATGCGTGTGTGGATCGCGGCGTCGGGGGCGCCGGCGTCCGTGCCGCGCGGCTCTTGCGCGACCAGCGCGCGCAGCTTGGCGAGCTGTGGGGCGCCCAGCTCGCCCCAGGCGATGAGTGGCGGCGCCATGATGGCGCTCGAGAGGCCGTAGACGCGGACGCCCGGCGCGATGGTCTTCCCGAAGGGGTAGTGCGCGCGGCCCGCGCTACGTGCGGCTTCAATCGCGGCGGGCAGCGCCGGCAGGTCGACCATCCAGTCCGCAAAGTAGGACTCGAAGCGGGCCGTTTTCATGGCGCCAGCGGTGTAGACGTCATGATTGCCCGGGATCACCGTCACGCGATCAGGCCCGCCGATCGCCCGCACGATCGCTCGCGCGCGGTGAAACTCCGATGGCAACGCGAGGTTGCTGAGGTCGCCGGTGATGAGGACGTGGTCTACGTCCAGCCCGGCAGGACCAAGCGCCGCCGGCAGCGCCTCTGCGATACGCACTGGATGCGCGTCGCGGCGTGCGCTGAGCAGATTGATGACGCCCGTCGCGCGCTTGTTCAAGAAGCGCAGCGGTGACGTGCCGGCGAGGTCCAGCACGTGTAGGTCACTGAGGTGCGCGATTCGCGATTGCATCCAGGTGCTCCGAGATCGAGGGCCCACAAACCTCGCGATGGGCGTCATACCACCCGTGAGCTGCGCCGACGGTGAACCCCGGCCACGACGCCGTCGCCAACGTGGCGCTTGACACGAACCCAGGTTTCGCACTATCGCCCCCTCCCTGCAACCGCCTTTGCGCGAGGGAGTCATCATGGCCCGCCGTCGAATCAAGAAGACCTACAAGCAGCAGCAGCGAGAGCTCGAGGAGACCCCCGAGTACGTCGAAGAGCAGCTGTGGTCCATGAGTGACTGGATGGAAGAGAACTGGCGCCCGGTCGTTGCAGTGCTCGGTGCGGTCACGCTGCTTTGGGGCGGCGTGGGTCTGTATCAGATGTACGCAGCATCCAGCGCTCGCGGCGCCGCAGCGGCCAGCGCGCCCGTGTTCGCGGCGATGAATCAGCCCGTCTATGCCCCGCCAGCCGACCTGCAGGGCGAAGATCCAAACAAGCCGTTTGGCGAGAGCTACGCCACCGAGGGCGACCGCGCCGCGGCCGTGATCAAGGCAGCTGGCTCGGCCGACAGCCCGGCGGTCGCCTTGCTGGTGGGCGCCGCCAAAGGCCGCAGCGGCGACTGGGCGGGCCAACTCGCCACGGTGGACGCCGCCCTCGCAATCTATGGCGCCGATGCGCTCGCCGGCGCGCTCCACGAGCAACGCGCAGCCGCCCTCACGGGCCTCGGCAAACATGCTGACGCCGCCGCGGCGTGGGCCAAAGTTGCCGCCGTCGCGCAGACCAAGGTGGGCAAGGCGTTCGCTCAGGTTCGTATCGGCGATCTGTACAACGCCGCCGCGGGCAGCAAGGCTGCGGATGCCGGCAAGGCCAAAGCGGCCTACGCCTCAGCCATGAAGGAGCTCGCCGACGCTGGCAAGGCGCCGACCAAGGGTGTCGAGGCGTTCCTGTACACTGACGCGCACATCAAGTCCGCCCAGCTCTAGGTCACGCGCTATCTTGTCCGCGTATTTGCACCCTCTTCTGCCCCCGCTTCCGGTTTCGCGGGCCTCCCGCCAGCGTGTTTACCCTCAACCTCACGGCGGCCACTCACCCGCCGGCCGTGTCAGCGTTGATGAACCGGTCGGGAGCACGCCAATGTCCCTCATCGTTCCAAATCGCCGCCACGCACGCCTGGCGATGTCACGCGCGGGGTTGGTTGGTCTGACCCTGCTGGCGGCGTCTGCGCTGCTTGCGGTGCCACGCGCCGCGAGCGCTGGCGACATCCACCCCAACGCCTACAGCGCTAGCCCTACACTTTCGGTGCATTGGCGTGTGCGGCTCAACAAGCTGCCGATCATGGCGTGGAAGCCACACGCCACGGCCGAGCCTCGCCTCACGCGCGACGGGCTGGGCGTGATCTTCGCCGGTACCCACGGCGTCGCGGTCCTGCGCGTCAGCGACGGCGCCGAGCTGTGGCGCTTTGCGACAGCCGACGCCGTCGAAGGCCACGTCGCCGAGCGGGACGGGGTGATCTACGCCGCCGCGGCGGACGGGCAGGTGTTCGCGCTCGATCGCGGTACCGGACGCAGCTTGTGGTCCTCGACCAAGCTGCGCGCAGCCGTGCACGCCGGTGTCGCGGTCGATGCACGCTTCCTCTATGTCGTGGCCGACCCCGGAACGGTGCACGCGATCTCCCGCAAGACCGGCAAGGTCGTGTGGCGTCGGTCGGCGAGCACCTCGCGTGAGTTCCTGGTTGAGGGCCACGGCAGCGCCATGCTGCACCGCAACCTCGTGCTGGCCGGAACGGCGGCGGGTCGTCTGCTTGCGCTGTCGACGCGCGACGGCGCCATCGCGTGGCAAGCGCTCCTCGGTGATCGCGCCACGACCTACACAGACGTGGACTCCACCCCAGTCCGCCTGGGACCGTCGCTCGTCGTCGCGAGCGCCCACAACGGCGGGGTTTTCGCGCTCTCGCTCTCGGACGGCGCGATCGTCTGGCGGAAGAAGCTGTCGGGCGCCCGCCAGCCATGGGTGCACGGGTCATCCGTCTACTTGATCGCAGGGGATGGCGACCTCCACGCGCTCGAGGCGGACGGACGACGACGCTGGGCGCGGAACGTGCAGACGCAGCCCTCCGGGGCGATGGCGTTCGCTGGCGATCTCATCCTGATCCCGACCGCCGGCGGACTCGTCCTGGCCCGGCAGAAAGATGGCGTGTCCGTCGCGCGATTCGACGACGGCTACGGCTTCTCCGGCGCCCCGCTCGTCGTCGGCAACCGCATCTTCACCTTGTCCAACGCAGGTGTCGCCTACAGTCTGTTGCTGTCGCGCTAGCGGGGTGATGCAGGCGATGGAGTTTGATTGTTCGCACCCCTGAGGTGTGCAGTTGAGGAGCTGAACCATGCGTCATCGTGCCTTTCTGTCGGTCGCCCTGACGACCACCGCGGCGATCGCGGCGGCCCTTTGCTTCACCAGCTGCGCGGACAAGCCCACGGCGAGCGGTTCCGGCCTCGGCCTGCCGACGGCAGACGCTGTGGGCGGCGGCTCCGACACCACAGCCACGGACACCTCGGGCGCCCCCGCCTCGGACGCGACACCCAACAGCGACGCACAGGGCGCGGACGCTCCGATCGCTGCCGAGGAGTGTGTCGCCCCGGGCAAGGGTGAATGCGACGCCAACAGCGAGTGCGGCAGCGACTACTACTGCGATCTCTGCAAGCGCGCCTGTCTCAAACCGCGCCAGACCTGCGAACCCTGCATCACGAACGGCCAGTGCGCGAAGAGCGACCTCGGCTCGGCTTGCTTGCCCTTCAAGAGCGGCGGCACGCACTGCGGTCTCGCCTGCTTGGGCGACGCAGGTTGTCCGCCTAGCTACGCCTGCCAGACCGTCAACGGGGTCGCCGCCAAGCAGTGTGTACCCAAGTCGGGCGACTGCGCGCCAGCGGCGGGCCAGTGCAAAAGCGACGCTGATTGCCCGTACACGACGGTCTGCAACGCAGATTACGGCAAGTGCCTGAAGGGCTGCGGCGGCGACAAGGAGTGCCCGACGGGCAAGGTCTGCTCCCTGTTTCGCTGTGTCGAGCCGTGCGCGGGGGACGCGGGCTGCGCGACGCTCTCCGCCGAGGCAAAGTGCATCGACAAGCACTGCACCATCCCCGGCGGCTGCCTTGGCCCAACGGAGTGTCCCGAGAAGCAGACCCACTGCGACATGGCTGAGCACAAGTGTAAGCCCGGCTGCAAGACCGACTTCGACTGCAAGGAGTTCGGCAAGAAATGCGACGCCGGAGCGTGCATCGCGAAGGGCTGCACAGAGAACTGGGAGTGCGCGTTTGGCCAGGTCTGCAAGCCTGCGACGGGCAAGTGCGAGAAAGCCGTGGGGCCCTTCTGCGCCAAGTGCGACGCCAAGGACGAGAAGGTGACCGCGTGTGGTGGCACGCCTCACAAGTGCCTCTCCTTCAAGGATGAGAACGACAAGGAGGTCGGCGATTTCTGCTTGCTCGCGTGTGGCACTGATCCGGCAGGCCCGTGTCCTCAGGGGTATCAGTGCCAAGATCTCAAGGACCAGGACGGCAAGAGCCAGGGCAAGGTCTGTGTGCGGCAGTGCTGGATCGACCCGTTCGATGACGGCACGCCCTAGGCTCCGGCACGTCGCAGGCCGCAGAGCGCCGGATGCGGACTGGGCGGTAGGCCAACACGGTCGGCCGTGACGCGGCCATGACAAGCTCGGAACGTACCGCTTCAGACTCTCCCTCGCCCGACAGACCGGGCTGGAGGCAATCATGAGTTCGAGCCAGATGACGTCACGCGAGCGGATTCTAGCGGCGCTGCGAAGCCAGCCCGTCGACCGGCCACCCGTCTGGATGATGCGTCAGGCTGGTCGACATTTGCCTGAGTACCGCGCGGTCCGCGAGGGACGCACCTTCATGGACGTCGTGCGCACCCCAGCGCTCGCCGCTGAAGTGACGATCCAGCCCGTGCGGCGCTATGGCCTCGACGCGGCGATCCTCTTCTCCGACATTCTGACGATCCCGGAGGCGCTGGGGATCGAGGTGACCTTCCCAAAAGGTGTGGGTCCACGCCTGCATCCCACCGTGACGACCGCTGCAGAGATCGCCGCGCTGCCGCCCGGGGATGTGCGGGGCACCTTGGCCTACGTGGCCGGCGCGGTGCGTGAGACGCGTCGACAGCTCGGCGAGGAGACTGCGCTGCTCGGCTTCTCCGGGGCGCCGTGGACGCTCGCTTGCTACATGATCGAAGGCGGCGGCTCCAAGTCCTTCTCGACGATTCGCGCCATGATGTATCGCGATCCCGAGACCCTGGGTGCGCTGCTCGACAAGCTCGCCGATCTCGTCATCGACTACCTGCGCATGCAGGTTGAGGCGGGCGTCGACGCGGTGCAGCTCTTCGACACCTGGGCCGGCGAGCTGCGGCGCGAGGACTTTGACCGCGTGGTGATGCCGAGCACGCAGCGCATCATCGACGCGCTGAAGTCCGACGGCACCCCGATCGTGCATTTTGCCAAACATCCTGGTCATCTGCTGGAGAGCGGCCTCGCTGCTCGACCGACGGCCGTCGGGGTGGACTGGCGGGTCGATCTCGCCGATGCCGCGGGGCGCGCAGCGGAGGTGGGGGTCGCCGTGCAGGGCAACCTCGATCCGGCCGAGCTGTTCGCAGATCCCACTTGGATCACACGGCGCGTGCGCGAGATGCACGACGCGGTCGGTGGGCGCACAGGCCACGTGATGAACTTGGGACACGGCATCTGGCCCTCCACGCCGATCTCGGGCGTCGAGGCGTTTGTCGCCGCGGTGAAAGACCTGGCGGGGAGCTAGGCATGGCGCGCTCGGTGGACATCGCAGTGATTGGGGGCGGCATCGCGGGGCTGGCCGCGGCCTGGACTGCGCAGCGTGCGGGACGATCGGTGCATGTCTTCGAGGCGGGTCCAGTCGCCGGCGGCAAGATGCGCAGCGAGCGTTGTGATGGCTACCTGATCGAGCACGGTCCACACTCCTTCCTCGGTAGCGCTGATACGCTGTGGCGCCTGCTGGCTGAGCTGGAGATGACCGACGCGGCGGTCGCGGCGCGGCCGCCCAACTGGCGTTATGTGTACCGCGGCGGCGTGGCGCGGCGGCTGCCGGTCGGGCTCGGCTCGGCGATCGGCGGCAACTGGCTCTCCATGCGCGGCAAGCTGAGGGCCCTGGCGGAACCCTGGATCGCGGGCGCCGCAGCCGAGGACGATGACCTGCTGAGTTTCATGACGCGCAGGTTTGGCGCAGAGCTGGCAGAGGGCCTCGTCGCCCCTTTTGTGACGGGCATTTACGCCGGTGACGCGTCCGCGCTCGGCGCGCGCGACGCGTTCCCCAAGCTGTGGCAGTTCGAGCACGAGCACGGCAGCATCGTTCGCGGGGCCTGGGCGCAGCGGCAGGCCACAAAGGCAGCCGGCGCGTCGCGTACCACGACGCGAAAACGCGGGTTATTCAGCCTGAGAGACGGGATGGCGACGCTGCCGCTGGCCATCGCCGCTCGGCTCGGCGACCACCTGTCGGTCGATGCGCAGGTGACTGAGCTGCGGCGAGACGGCGATCGATGGACGATCCAGTTGGCCGCGACCGACGGCGCCGCCCCAGAGCCGGTGTCCGCGCGCCGCGTCATTGTCGCGACGCCGCCGGAGGCGGCACACGCCCTGCTCGCGCCGATGTCGGACTCGGCGGCGATCCCGCTGGCGCGCGCCCGCACCTGCCCGATGGTCATGGTTCACATTGGCGGTCCAACCACCGCAGACGGCCCACGAGGCTTTGGCGCCTTGGTTGCACGTGGCGAGGATGTGCGGGCGTTGGGGTTGTTGTTGCCGACGAGCCTATTTCCTGGCCGCGCGCCCGAGGGACACGCCTGCAGCGCCGTGTTCTTCGGCGGTGCGCAGGATCCCGAAGTCCTCGACTTCAGCGATGACCGCCTCGTTGCGCTGGCGGTGCAAGCACGCCGCAACGTCTTTGGTTTGACGGCGGAAACCGAGGACGCCGTGACCTTTCAGCGCGTCGTTCGCTGGCCCCACGCCATCGTGCAATACGAGGTTGGGCACCGCTCCCGCATGGCCGACGCCGTCGCTGCGCTAGCGCGAGACACCCCAGGCGTGCTGCTGGCCGGCGCTCATCTCGACGGCGTCAGCATGAGCGACGCGGCCGCCAGCGGGATCGCCGCTGCGGAGGCGCTGCTGGGCGCGCTGGCGACCAGCTCCGCTGATCCGGCGATCCGCGCACAGAGGTTGGCTTGAACGGCGAGCGCGACGTCCGCACGACCATTCCGCTCGCGGTCGTCGGCTGTGACTTTCGAGTCGCGTCGAGCGCCTGGCGCAACGCGTTGCTGCTCTCAACCGAGGAGCGCAGCGCGATGGCGGACGGGTTGCGTCGCGCCAGCGGAGCGCACGGACTTGTCGTGCTGGAGACCTGCAACCGTGTCGAGTGGATCGTGGACGCGGAGGAGCCCGCCTGGGCGGCCGAGCTCGTCCGCGGGCAGATGATGCAGCGCTGGCGGTCGACGGCGGTCGGTCCTGGTCGCCCTTATCCCTACGTGCACGTGGGAGAGGACGCCGCGCGGCACCTCGTGCGGGTCGCGCTGGGCATGGAGTCATTTGTGGTTGGCGAGCGCGAGATCGCCGGTCAACTCAATCGCGCGATGAGCGCGGCGCGCCGCCACGGGCTGGCGTCGGCGCATCTGGGCGCGCTGCAGACCACGCTGGGGCGTGCCGTCAAACGCGTGCATCGCGTCACCGGTTTTGGCGCATCGACCCGCGGCGTGCACGGCCTCGCCATCGACCTCGTCCGCCGCGAGCTGCCGGACGGTGCTCCCGCGCGAATCGCCGTGCTGGGGATGGGGGTCATCGGCCGCAAGGCTGCCGCGCTGGCTGAGCGAGAGCCGCGCTGGGACGTTGTGCGCGCCAACCGCACCACGCATGGCACCAAGTTCGAATCTATGGCGGACGTGCTCGCGCGCGTCGCCACGTTCGACGCGGTGGTGGTCGCGACTGGTGCGCCGTCGCCCGTTGTCACCGCGTTGGCGCTGTCCACACCTGAGGTCGACGCCCGTGCGACGCCGTTGGTGGTCGTCGACCTGGGCGCGCCGCCGCAGGTTGAGACCGACGTCGCGCCGCAATATGCCCGGATTTTCGGCCTCGACGCGCTGCTGGATGTACGGCGTCGACCCGTGGCGAACGCGGATCTCAGTCGCGCCGAAGAGCTGGTGGCGGACGCGGTCGTGGAGTACCGAGTCGCCTGCCAGAAGCAGAGCGTCGCGCCGCTGTTGGGTGGGATCTGGGACGACTACGATGCGCTGCTGTCCGATGAGGTGCCGGCGTTGCTCGCGACGCACCTGCCCGCAGCAGACCGGGCGCGGCTGCAGGTCGCGCTGCGAGACGCGATCCGCGCATATACCCGCAAAGTCATCGGCGGGATTGAGCGGGCGCTGGAAGACTGAGACCTACCGAGTTCGCGCGATCGCGGCGCCTACTGGGGCTCTGGCAGGTGCACGGTGCGCACGACCGCCCCGCTCTGCGGTGCGAGGTAGACGAGCGTGCTGCCGTCACGGTTGCCAACGACGATCTGGTCCGCGGTCGGGAGTCGATTGGCGTGCCAGGCCACAAAGGGCACGGCGATGGTGTCGAGCACGCCCGATACGACGCGCAGCCGGTACAGCCCATCATCACAAATCCAGAGCTCCTGAGCCGACGGTCGCGCGACGACCTCATGCAGATCGAGGTTCGGTCCCTTCACGGTGCTGCTGGCCTTGCCGTCGAGGTCGAAGAGCGCCAGGCGGCTGTTGCCCGTCCACCCCGCAACGACGACGAAGTGGCCTGCGCCCGTCACGAAGAAGTTGATCAGGCCGGAAAAAGGCACTGTCAGCTGCTCGACCGCGAGGGTCTTCAGATCGATCGCCAGCAGGTCCTGGCCGGTGAAGGTCTCGGCGTCGGAACCCGTCGCGCTAGCTTTGTCGTCGCCTTGGGCGTGCTTCACGTTGCGGTAGCTGATGATCGAGGTGCCGTCCGGCGTGAACCCGACCGGCCCCATCGCGTCTTGTACAAAGCGCACCTCGTGGGTGTCTAGGTCGACCACCGCGAGCTCAAACGTCGTCTTCTCGCCTTTGTTCGCGGGCGCCTTGATCACCGGGAACACGGCCGCATCGTCATTTGGCGCGACGCCGACCCACGAGAACGAGAAGAGCAGGCTCGGTCCGCGGCCGTCGAGCTTGATGTCGAAGAGCGGGTTGGCCCAGAAGCCGTCCGTGGCGAGCGTGAACTGCGCGCCGATGACTTGGTCCATCTGCCACGCCATCAACCGGGTGTGGCTCCATCCGCCGCTCCACAGGATCTTGGAGGCATCGGTCTGCCAACTCGACATCGCGAACAGCGTGTCGCTCGTGCGGGCCCACATCGCCTCCTTCCAGTCCGCCTTGCCTGGGAGGGCGTGTGCGCTCAGGTCGTTCGTGTCGATGAGGATGATCGGCAAGCTGTTGTTCTTGTTGTCTGCGACCGCCACCCAACGTCGGCTGGGCGACATGCGGGTGCCAAAGTAGCGCGCCGAGTGGGTGGCGCTGTCGATGACCTTCAGCGTGTGGCGGTCGAGGAGCGACAGAAACTCTTGGCCGTTCTCTTCGGCCATCAGCAGCACGCCGCGCTTTGGGAAGAGGACGCGCACGTCGCCCTGGCCGTCGAGGGTCGCCACCGCCTTGGGCGCGCCTTTTTTGGGCACCGCCCACAGCGTTTTGATGACCGTGCCGGACTCACTGGTGGCCTTACGCAGCACGAAGCTGGTGTCCGTCTCGGCGTCCACCGCGATGGCTCCGAGCTCCATGAAGGTGTCTTGGCCGGCGGCGTTGTCGCCAAGCGTCAGGCCCGTACACGCGAACACCGCGACGACCGAGAGCGGCGCGAGCGCGCGAAAAGCCCGGAAAATCAAACTTGTCGCCGATCTTGGCGGCGGCGGGTCGGCCGGCTGCGCGCTGTGATGTTGACCGGTCGCAGTGGCTGGGAGCCTCAGCGTTGCGGTGACGAGAGTAGATGTAGACATGCGCGACCTCCGTGTCCCAACGGCCCCTTCGGCGTCGGACGAGCCACACGCGTTGACGCAGCGCGTCGCCGGGTGTGGTGAGGGTTGCAACTGCAAGCCGCGTGCCAGCTCATAAACGTTGGCCTGTGGTGGCCAGCGGGCCTGAGATGGAGCACGCGGGCTCCAACTTGGGACGGCTGTACACCAAGATCTGGCGCCGTCGCGTCCACGGATGGCCGCGTCCGCATTTGGACCATGAAAAGTCCTTTGCGAGTGTTTACTCGCTTGACGGGCGTGGCAAACACGCTAAGCTGGCCAAGCGAGTGGATACTCGCTTAGCAAATCGATGCTCGCTTAGCAAATCAAGGCCAGATCTACACACGTTGGGCGCGGCCACGGGAGGAACACGGATGACCAGACTGCCAACCGAGGTCCGTCGTAAACAGATCGCGGAGGCCGCGCTGACCATCATCGCGCGGGACGGCGTCCGACGCTTCACGGCCGCGAGCATCTCGCGAGAGGTTGGGCTCGCTGAGGGGACGATCTTTCGCCACTTCACCGACAAACGCGACATCATCGGCGCCGCGATTCATTTTCTCGACGGGCTCATGTTTCCCGCTGATGCCCCCGCTCCGCCACCGGCGCCACTGGCCGAGCTGCGGAGTTTTCTGGCCGCACGGGTCGCGCTGCTCCGAGCCCATCCCGGGTACCTGCGTGTGCTCTTCTCCAACGAGATTGGACAGGCCGCGCCCGAGGGCGCCTTCGATCTGCTCGGCTCGCTGCGGCAACGGTCTGTCTCGACCATCATGTCCTGCCTCCGTCGCGCACAGCAGGCGGGCGACGTTCGCGCTGATCTGCCGATTGAGACGCTGTTTCTCGTCATCCACGGCATGTTGCTGTCGCAGGTCTTCAGCGGCCCGCAGCTGGAGCGGCAGCTCGGATTTTGTGCAGATTTCGACTCGATGTGGCAGGGCATCGAACGCTTGATGGTGGTCGCCCCGGGCGCAGCACCGACCGCTTGAAACGCAGCGCGGCACAGGCTGCGCCACACCCGCCGAGCCAGGTCTCTCGGCGACGCGCGACCGCCACCGTCGGTCGTCCTTGGGGAACTCGCCATGCGTCTCTCGTCATCCCAGCCCGCATCAACGCGATCGCGCGCCGAGTCTAAGCAAGTGAATACACGCTTGTGTAATCATCGCCCCGGTCATGCCGGCCCCCCGCTGCTGCCCTGGCTGACGATCGCGGTGTTGTCGGTAGCCGGCTGTGACCGGTCGCCTGCCGTCCCGGCCACCGGGGCCGATGTGACCACCACCCCGGCCGCCAGGGCCCTCGCGGTGCGGGTCGTTCCGGTTCGCCACGGCGACCTGCGCCGCGTTCTGGCCTACGTCGGGACGGTGCGACCACGCCGCGAAATCAAGGTTTCAGCGCGCGTCGGCGGCACGGCGCTCGCTCACCGGGTCGACGAGGGTGAGGTGGTGAAGGCGGGTCAACCCTTGCTGTCGATCTCGGCGCCGGAGATGGACGCCAAGGCGGCGACGGTCCGCGCGGAGCTGGCACGGGCTAGGGTGCTAGAGGCGAACGCTTGCCGTGTGGCCCGCACGGATCAACGGCTGTCACGCGCCGGCGCCTTGGCAACCGCGCGTGCCGACGCCAGCGCAGCGCAATGCAAGGGCGCACAGCAGGCGGCGCGGGCCGTCGCTGGCAAGGAGCGCGAGTTGCACATCGCCCTGGCGCACCGGGAGGCCCGTGCGCCGGTTGGTGGCCGCCTTCTCCGTTGGCTGGTCGAGCCGGGCGAGACGGTTGGACCCGGCCGTCCGCTTGCGCTCTTGGCGGTCGGCGACACGGAGCTTGAGGTGCAGGTGACGGATACGGACATCGCCAGTGGCGTCCGTGTGGGGAGCGAGGTGAAGCTCCGCGTCGACGCTGCAGCGGCCGGGCATCGGTCGGTCGACGCGCGTGTCGTGCGCGTCGCGCCGCTGGCCGTTGGACCATTGCGCCACGTCGCGATCCGTATCGCGTTGCCAGCCTCACTGCAGGCCACCACCGCCGGCGCCGCCATGGACGCGCACGTCTTGCTCGCGACCGCAGTCGACGCGACGAGCGTGCCGATCCGGGCCGTGACCCACGACTCCGACGGCAACGCCGCCGTGTTCACCGCGCAGCCATCCACCGGACTCGGCCACAACGCGAAGGCTGCGCGCCACGAGATCGTGCTTGGCCTTCGCGCGGGTGGCTGGGTAGCCATCCAGCCGCCCCTGCCATCCGGCGCGCGCGTGATCACGAGCAACCTGCCGGCCCTGCGCATCGGCCGCGCCCTGTTGACCGTCGCGGAGCCGACAACGTCGGCCACGGAGGCGATGCGATGAGCTTTCCCAACGACGAGAACGTCGAGCCTGTGGTGTCTACAGGGCCGGAATCCGAGGGGTTTAGCTTCACCCGGGCCACCCTCAAGCATCGGCACGCGATCTGGGCCCTGGCCATCGCCGCCGCTGTCTTTGGCACGGTCGCGTACCTGCGCATGCCGGTGCAGCTCTTCCCTGACACCGCGCCGCCGATCGTCAACGTCGTCACGCTGTGGCCGGGCGCGTCCGCCGAAGATGTCGCGGAGGACCTGGCGCGGCCCATGGAGGAGGCCTTCGCGTCGCTGGAAGGCATCGAGACAGTGCAATCGCGGTCGCAGGACAACCTCGCGCGCGTCACCCTGGAGTTCAAATACAACCGAAAAGTGGAGTCGGCTGCCGTCGATGTGCAGAACGTGCTGGCTCGCATCCGCGGCGACCTGCCAGCCCGGATTCGCGAGCCTCAGGTGCTCCAGTTCTCGACCAACGATCGTCCGGTCATCACAGTGGGTGTCGGCGCCGCGTCGCTCAGTGTCGCTCGGCAGCAGGCCTCCGACGTGCTGGCTGCTCGCCTCCAGCGCGTACCCGGGGTCGCCGGCGTCGACGTCTACGGTGGCGCCGTCGACTCGGTGTTGGTGGTGTTCGATCCCGCGCGTTTGGCTGTGTCGGGCCTCACCTTGCAGCAGATCGCCGGCGCCATCCGTCGTCAGAACCTCACCCTGCCCGCTGGGGACCTGCGGCTCGCGCGCTCGCGGTCGAGCCTGCGTCTGGAAGCCCGTGTCGACTCACTTGAAGCCTTGGCCAACCTGCCGCTGCCAGCGGGGCCCGGGAAGCGTGTGCTGCTGCGTGATCTCGCCACTGTGCGACGCGGTCAACTCGACGACGACGCCAGCTTCGCCATCGACGGCAAACGCGCGATCGCGATGGCCGTCTACAAAACGACCGAGGCCAACACCGTCGCGGCCGTCGCAGCTGTCACCGATGAGGTCGCGCGCTTACAGGCTGAGTTTCCGGCGCTTTCGCTGCGCATCGGCGAGGAGAGCGGCAGCTTCGCCGCGACCAGCATCGCCAACCTCATCTCGAACGTGTGGCAGGCCCTGGCCCTGGCGGCGATCATCATCTTTTTGTTTCTTGGCCGTGTGCGCGCCTCGCTCGTGGTCGCCCTCTCGATGCCCCTCGCCTATGGCATCACGTTTGGGCTCATGCGCGTGCTCGGCATCGAGTTCAACATGGTGACCCTCTCCGCCATCATTCTCGCCGTCGGGATGGTGGTCGACGCTGCGGTGGTGGTGCTGGAGAACATCACGAGGCGCCGTGACGAAGAAGGCCTGAGCCTCTTCGAGGCCGCCGTTCACGGCACGGACGAGGTGCGGCTGCCGGTGCTCGCAGGTGTCGCTACGACGGTCATCGTGCTCGTGCCGCTGTTGGACCTGGACGGCTTCATCGGCAAAACCTTCGGCCCCCTCGCCATGACGTTGCTCTTGGCGTTTGTGAGCTCCGCTGCCGTCGCCCTGGTGCTGCTGCCGACCCTGTCGTTGTGGCTAGACGGCGAAAGTCGGATCGACCGATGGGGCGAGCGGCTCACCGCCCCGTTTCAGTGGCTCGTCGATCGGTCCCGCGACGGCTACCTGTGGGTGCTCAAGCGCGCGCTGCGTTGGCGTCTGGTGACCATGGCGCTCGCCGTCGTGGGCATGGCGGTCGGCCTCGTCATGATTCGAGGGCAGGGTATGAGCGTGCTGCCACAGATGGATTCAGGCAGCTTCTTCGTCTCGATTCAAACCACCCCCGGGACTTCGCTCGCCGAGACACGTCGGGTCGTGGCGCAGGTGGAACGCATCGTGGCGGCCCAACCCGAGGTCGTGCGGGTGCAGTCCCAAGCCGGTTTTGAACCGGGGATGCGCAGCGCGTCGTCGACCGGCGCGGAGGGTCCGACCCAGGGGTTCATCTCAGCGACGCTGTCCAACCGCACCGACCGCGTTGCGTCGATCTGGGACGTGGAAGCGCGGGTTCGCGACGCGGTGACGCGGGTGCCCGGCATTCAGAGCAGCACCGTCAGAGAGCTTGGAAATACCGCCAAACCGACGACTTCGGCGCCCATTGTCGTGCAGCTCTCGGGGGATGACCCGCTGGTGCTCGATCGTCTCGCTGAGACGGTGCTGGCTCGCCTTGAGCGGGTGCAAGGTGTGCTGGAGCCGGTGCGGTCGTGGCGCTTGGACCAACCTAGACAGTCCGTCAAAGTCGACCGCCAACGCGCGTCGCTGCTCGGCCTGACGCCAGCGGCGGTCGCTGAGCAGCTGAACGCTGGCACCCAGGGCGTCGCCGCGGGCGACCTGACCACCGCCGCGGGCGAGACCCTGCCGGTGCGGCTGCGGTACTCGCGGGCCGGCAGCGATAGCCCACGCGATCTGCTCCGGTTTCCAATCGCGACGCCGTCCGGACAGAGCCTGCCGCTGCGCGAGATCGCTCACCTCGAACCGCGTACTGGGCAGGCGCTCGTCACCCGTGAGGCGCTGGCGCCAACGCTTGAGATCTCAGCGTTTGCGAGCGGTCGCGCGCTGTCGTTCATCCTCTCCGACGTCGAGACGGCCTTGGCCGACTTGCCCATGCCCGTGGGCTACAAGCTCAAGTTGAGCGGCGAAAAAGACGACCTCACCGAGGCGCGCAGCCAGCTGCTCGCCGCCTTGGCGATCTCGATTCTTGCGGTCTACCTCCTGCTGGTGGCGCAGCTGGGGTCCTTCCTGCACCCCCTCACCATCCTCATGAGCGTACCGCTGAGCCTCTCGGGGGTCGGGATCGCGCTGAAGCTGAGCGACAAACCCGTGTCGATGCCGGTCATGATCGGGCTGATCCTGTTGGTCGGCACCGTCGTGAACAATGCGATCATTCTCATTGATTTCATCCGTAAACGCCGGCTGGACGGCGTCGTCAGGCAGGTGGCCGTGCTGGAGGCGGTCGCGACTCGATTCCGGCCGATCATGATGACCTCGCTGTCGACCATCATCGGTATGATCCCGCTCGCCGCTGAGTGGGCCCTGGGCGCCGAACGGTTCTCACCGCTCGCGATCGCGGTCATCGGTGGCATGACGGTGGCGACGATGCTGACCCTCATCGTGATCCCGGCGCTCTACGACCTGCTGGACGACGTCGCCGCGCGGCTGGCTGGTCTGCTGAGGCGCCAGTCGGCGCCGGACTCGGTGGCCGGCCCCGTGTCGCGCACCGTGTTGTGGCTCGCGTTCGCAGTTGGTTCGCTCGGCGTGTTGGCGGTGGCGATGACGCCAGCGACGAGCGTTGCAGCCGAGCCGACCACCGGACGGCCCGGGACTGCGGTCTCCACGGCCGCTCAGGCCCCGCCGGGCGCGCAGATCCAGCCAGCGGGCGGGGCCGCGGCGCTCAGCCCCGGCTCAACGGCCGCGATGGTTGCGCCGGTTCCCCTCACACTGGCGCGGGCGCAGCAACTCGCGTCGCGCCACAGCGCCACCTTGGCTGGTGCTCATGCCTCCGAACAGGCCGCGCGTGATAGGCATGCCGAGGCCCGCGCCCGAAGGCTACCCAGCCTCGATCTCGGCGCGCGCTACAGTCGATTGAGCTATGTGCAGGCCCCGCAAATCAAGATCCCGGTGCTGATTCCGGGCATGCCCGCGCCGCCGCCGATGGCGCTGGGGGAGTCGATTCAGAACGCCTGGGATTTTCGCGCCACGATCACCCAGCCGATCTACCTGGGGGGCGCGCTCACCAGCGCTGGCGAGGCCGCAGCCACCGGACTCGCCCTGCGGCAGGCCCAGACGCAGCAGGCGCGCGCCAACCTCACGCTGCAGGTGGCGCAGGCGTGGTGGGGCGTGCAACGGCTGCGCGGCAAGGCCGACATCGCGGCCCGAGCGGTGCGGTCGCTACGCGCCCGACTCGACGTTGTGAAGCTGCTCCAGGCCGGCGGGCGCACGCGGTTGCTGGAGGTTCGCCAAGTGGCAGCGCTTGTCGCCGGGGCTGAGACGCAGCGGGTCCAAGTGACTGGCCAGTTGACCGCCGCAGAAGTTGGGCTGCGGAGTCTGCTCGGGCTCCCGGCGACTGCGCACCTCCACCTCTCACCGCCTCGCGATGCCACCACCGCCCGGGCCCCCGAACTGGCGACCGACGCGGCCCCCGCCCCAGAGCTGCGCATCGCGTCACTCGCTCACAAAGTCCTGCAGCAGCGCGCGGATGGGCTCCGCAGTCAACGGATGCCGACCCTCGTGGTGCGGGCAGGCGCCGTCGTCGCGAACCCCAATCAGCGCTACTTTCCGGTGCAGGACGCGTTCAACGGTTCGTGGGACGTCTCCGTCGTGGCCTCGTGGAAGGCGTGGGATTGGGGCCGGGCGCGTCATGGTCAGCGGGCGGGCGAAGCCGAGGCTGCGGCCGCGCTGCATCGCCGGCGCGAGGTCGCACGCCAACTCGCCGTGGGGCTGCGCGTGGCCCATGAGCGCTTAAGCACCGCACGAACGATCGCGGCGCTCTCCGACGCAGAGCTGCGAGCCCGTGAAGCCGCCCTCCGAGTTGTCGTCGTCGAACAGCGCGGTGGCCGTGCGACCCACACCGATGTCGCCGAGGCGACCCTGGCGCTCGCCTTGACAGCGTCGGCGCGTGTCGACGCAACTATCGATGTGCACTTGGCCGCTGCGCACCTGCGTCGCGCTGGCGGTCCGCCTTGAGTGTGCCTTTCCGGCCGCTGCGTGCGTGCCGTGTCTCGTTCGCGGGGAGCGCCTCCGCAACCCAAGCAGGCGACATTCGGTCGCCACGTCATCTTTGCCTGATAATCCCGGGACAGGTCCTGGGCACACGAGGTTCGCCATGCGTCTCCAACTCATCGTTGCCACTAGCTTTGTTCTCTCGCTCGCCGCCGCGTTGGCCGGCTGCGCCAAGTCCGGCCCCGTCGCGCCACTGACGGCGGCTCCCGTCGCGCCACCGGCGGCGGCTCCCGTCGCGCCACCGGCGGTGGCGGAAGCCGCGAACGCCCATCACGCGCACGTCGCTACACCGACCGCAGCGCCAGCGCCCAGAGACTTTGGTTTGACCCTCAATGACGGAGAGACCTGGTCGATGGACACCCACACCCGCGCCGCGATGGCCCGTCTAGCCGCGATTGTCGCGACTGGCGGTGGCGCAACGACAGCGGCGGCCTACCACGATGTGGCCAAGAAGCTGCAGGATGAACTCAAAGTCCTCGTGCGCGGCTGCACCATGGACGGACCGAACCACGACATGCTGCACGTCTACCTGTCGGCGCTTTTTCCCCGCGTAACCAAGCTCGCAGAAGGCCAAGATTCGCAGCAGTTGGCAGCGGTA
>CALENB010000191.1 GCA_937910235.1 uncultured Myxococcales bacterium
CGAGGGTCAGAGAGGGGTGCGTGACGCGGGTGTCCATGCGCCCAGCGAGGTAGCTCGCGCCGCGCGCGACACGACTGCCGGAGAGGCCGGAGATGAAGTCGCCCAGCACACGACTCGCGACGGGCGCCTCGAAGACGACGGGCACCGTGCAGGTCGGGATCGGTCGACCACCGAGCCGCCGCAACGCCCGCTGCGCCGCTCGCAAGCCGATGGACTCGGGCGTGGGGAGCTGATCCAATCGTCGGCGACTGTCCGCCCACCAGTCGACCTGCATCTCGGAGGCATGCGATGCGATCGGCACGACGCTGATGCCGACGTTGGAGCCGCGCCGCGTCCGCAACGCGCCGCCCATGGACACCCACGCCACGGCGCTCTCGCCCGAGCTCGCGTCGGCGCCCTCCGTGTTGGTGATCCGCGCGTCGGCGTCGCGCGCGGCCTGCTCCGCCCGCCGCGCCCACTCGATCAGGGTGGGCACGGCGACCGCCGCCGCCGCAGAGTCGTGCAACGGCAGCGGCTCGGTGATCTCGCCGAGCTCCAGGGGCAGCGGCACGCGGCTGTGGGCGTCTTCGTCCATGCGTTTGGCGGCGTCGACAGCGTGCTGCACCAGCGCGACAAGGGACGCTCGGCGCAGGTCGTTGCCGCTCACGGTCGCCGAGCGCTGACCGACAAATACCCGGATGCCAACCGCGTGCTCCTCGGCGCGCACCACCTGCTCGACCTGTCCGAGGCGGACGCGCGCTTCGTTGTCGACGGAGGTGACCGCGACCGCGTCGCCATCGGTGGCGCCGGCCTGACGCGCGACCTGCAGGAGATCGGAGAGCAAGTTCGGATCGATCGGGGTGAACATGAGATCCTCTCGAGTCATGGGGCGCCCCACGTTTGAAGCGCCGCCGCTGGGCCGCGCACGACCAGCGCAAATCCGGCGGATTCTCCGCCGTTTCGCGCAGCGTCACGCAACGCGACTACCGCCGATGGTCATCCCATCAATCCGCAGCGTCGGCTGGCCGACCCCGACCGGCACGCTCTGACCTTCCTTGCCACACACGCCCTGGGCTTTGTGAAACCCAAGGTCGTGGCCGACCGCCGAGACCCGGGTCAGCACGTCCGGGCCATTGCCGATCAACGTCGCACCCTTCAGCGGCACGCCGACGCGGCCGTCTTCAATCAGATAAGCCTCCGTCATCTCAAAGACGAACTTGCCGCTGGTGATGTCAACCTGACCGCCGCCAAAATCCACCGCCAAGATGCCGCGCGAGACGCCGCGCACGATCTCCTCCGGATCATCGCGCCCCGCGCGGAGGTACGTGTTGCGCATCCGCGGCATGGGCAGATGGGCGTACGATTCACGGCGGCCGTTGCCTGTCGGGTCGACACCCATCAGCTGGGCGCCGAGCAGGTCGTGCATATAGCCGACGAGCTTGCCGCCCTCGATCAGCGTCGTGTTCTGCGCAGGGGTGCCCTCGTCATCGACGTTGAGCGCGCCGCGATCACCGAGCCGGGTGCCGTCGTCGACCACCGTGCACAGCTCGCTCGCCACCCGCTCGCCCATGCGTCCGGCGAACGCGCTGGTACCTTTGCGATTGAAGTCGCCCTCCAGACCATGGCCGATCGCCTCGTGGAGCAAAACCGCCGGCCAGCCGGGCCCCAACACCACGTCCATCACGCCGGCGGGCACCTCGATGGCCTCGAGATTGACCAGCGCCTGCCGCACGGCCTCCGCCGCCGCGTCGCGTAGGGCTGCGTCCGTGAGCAGCGGACCGAGGCCGACGCGACCGCCACCACGGTAGGAGCCGCGCGCCAAGCGACCATCCGCGCCACGAGCGATGACGGTGCAGTCCAAGCGCACCAGCGGTCGCACGTCCCAGACCGGCCGCCCGTCACCGCGAACGATGCAGACCACCTGCTCAGACGCTGAGACCTGCGCCATGACCTGGATCACCCGCGAATCGGCGGCGCGGCAGAGCGTGTCCAGCCGACTGAGCGCGGCGACCTTCACGTCGAGCGGCAGCTCGAGCGGCGACTCCGACAAGGGGTAGCGATTCGGCCGCGTCGCTGGGCCAGAGAGCGCGAAACTGCGCTTGTGCGAGTGGCCAACCGCGATGGCGGCGGCGGCGGCGGCGGCGCGCTGCAGCGCCGGGAGATTCAGCGCGTCCGTGTGGGCGTAGCCTTGCCGCTCGCCGGCGATCGCGCGCACGCCGATGCCCTGCCCGGCCGAGCGACTGGCGGTGCGAACGTTGCCGTCTTCCACCGCGACCAGCTCGGCGCGGCTGCGTTCAAAAAACACGTCCGAATAGTCGGCGCCGCCGGCGAGCACGCGCCCAACGATGTCCGCTAGACCGTCGACGTCGAGCCCGACGTCCGCGAGCGCCATCGCGCCCAGCACCTCGGCCGCCACGTCGCCCACAACAGCTTGATCTGCCAGCTCACCCATGCTCACCTCGCGCGGCCTTCGCCTCATACGCTGCACGCACCTGCTTGGCGTTGCGCATGCCATATTCTAGCCACGTTCGTCGCAGCTGCCACTGGCGCGCGATCGACAGATCCCCACCGCCGCCGAGCTGGGCGCGCCGCTGCGGCACCACCTGCTGCAGGCTGATCGCGAGGGCCACAGACAGGTTGTAGCTCTGCACCATCCCGGCCATCGGCAGGATGTAGCGCTGATGCGCGGCGGCACGAATCGCGGGGCTGACGCCGGTGCTCTCATTGCCGATCACCAGCGCGATGGGACCCTCTACGGGCAGCTCAGACAGCGGCTGCTCGGCCTCCAAGTCGGAGACCCAGATCTGAAAACCCTGCTCCACCAGGTTCGCGACACACGCCTCCGTCTGTTGCCAGCGATGGGTCGTGAGCCACTGATCGGCGCTCTTCGTGATGGTGGTCGGCATCTGATAGGCGTCTTCGCTCGTGATGACGTGCACGTCCTGCAAACCAAAACCCTCACACGTGCGCAGACCAGCGCTGACGTTGTGCGGGTCGAAGATGTCCTCGAAGACCGCCGTGATCGAGCCCAGTCGCTGGCCAAGTACGTGATCGACCCGGGCGACGCGGCGCGGCTCCATCAGCTGTTCCAACGCGTCGACCTCCGGCCAACGGCGCTCCGGTACGGGTGAGGGTGCTCTCGAGACCGCCCAGCTCATGGCTGCTCCTTTTTCAGCGCACGCTCCACCGCGGCGCGCAGGGTCGTATAGGGGATCGCGCCGTTCACACGCCAGCCATTGATGAACGTAGTCGGCGTGCCGCGGATCCGAAGGCTGCGACCGAGGCGTCGGTCCGCGCGCAACACCCGCCGCGCCTCACGTTCATCTCGCCGCATGCGCCGCTTGTCGAAGGGGTTGGCGCCGGGCGCGGTGGCCAGCCAGACGCGCATCGCGTCGGGCGAGGCGACGGCCGCCCCGATCGCATAGACGTGATCGTGCAGCGCCCAGAACCGACCCTGCTGATGTGCGGCGACCGCGACGAGGGCGAGCCGCCTGGCGTCGGGGTGCAAGGCCGTGATCGGGTAGTGCACAAACACGATCTGCACATCGTCGCCAAAGTCGTCGCGCAGACGTTTGAGGTGCGGCGCGAGCTTCCGACTAAACGGGCAGTGCAGATCGGCGAAGACCACGACCCGGACGGCGGCTTGATCTGGGCCACGACGCGGAGCGCCCGCGGGCACGACGAAGTCGACGTGGCCCGGTCGCGCTGCGCCTGGCTTCTGACTCGGATCGGCGGCCTTAACGGCGTTCGGTGCGCCGGCGCCAGCTGGTGTTGTGCCGTGAGGCGGCGCGGTGTGGCCGGCGACGGGGACGGGGACGGGGATGGGAACGGGGAGGGCGGTCCCTAACGCGCTCGGGGCGCGCTCGCGGTGGATGATCCAGCTGAGGAATCGCTGCCGGGCCCGTGGCTTCAGGGGCGAGAGCATCGCGTTCCAGTACACGTCGTTGACGACGCCCACCCGGGCCAGATAGCCGTTGATCGGTTTGATCGTGATCGCGAGCATCTCGGCGAGGGACGCGGCCGACGCCAAGCCGCGGCTGTGCACGCGCACGCCGTTGAGGAGCAGCTGCGGCGGCGCTAGGTCAAGCGCGGTGGCCATCGCGCCGAAACTCCGGGCCTGAAGCTGCACGCTCGGCGTGTCGGCCGCCTTCAAGAGCGCCGCTTGTGCGGGGGCGTCGAGGTGCTGGAGCAGCGCCGTCTGCGTCAGTGGCGCGCCAGGCGTCGAGGTTCGATGCAGCGCCTTCAGACGCGGGAAGAGTCCGCCCTGCCGGTGCAGCGCGAGCATGACGCCGGCGAGGCGCGTCGCATCCTCGCCTGGGCCGGTCGGCAGCAGCACGAGGCGAATGCGCGCGCCGCCGTGCAGGTCGTCGCGCTGTTGCCCTGGGCGCAGGACCTCGAGCGCCGTGTGCAGCGCTTGTGCGCCAGACTCGCGGGTCGGGTCGAACGCCAACACACCCACGAGCGGCGCGTCGCGTGGACCCTGCGAGATGAGCCGTGCGCGCAGCCCTCGTCCGCTGCCGGCGCGCTCGGGGTCTCGGTCGCCCAGGCTGACGCCAAGCTCGGAGCCGACAAAGGCCTGAAGGCCAAGATCGGCGGCCACAAAGGCGAAGAGGCACAGGATCGACGTGGCGATCAAGCGCCCGAAACAGCCGAAACAGCCCCACCCTTTTGAGGCGACGATCATGCCCTCGGCGGCGGCGGCTCCTGCGACACCCGCGACGCGAGCGGGCGCCGGGATCTCAGCGCGGCCTTGGCGCGTCGGCGGAGGGGTCTGCCGCTGGCGCGCCGTCGTCGGGCTGCGCCGCGCTCCTCCGCGAGGGTGCCCGGCGGCGCTGTGCCCCGCGCCGTCACGCCCGGCGCCGCTGCGCTCCGTGGCGACGTCGGCTCTTGCCTGCTGCAGCAGCTCCCGCACCTCGGCTTTGCCGGGCGTACGACCAGCGTCGGCCCGGCGTCGCATGATCTCGCGCACCCGCCGCAGCGCCTCCGCGCGCCCATCCGAGTCGAGCGCGTCCACGTCTGTGGAGACGCTCGGGGCGGCGCGGTGTCCGGAGGGGTCTCCGTCCGCGTCAGCGCTGTCCGGCCCAGCGGGCGGCGCGGGCACGACCACCTGCGTCGGTCCGCCCCGGCGCGGCGGTGTGGCCTTGCGCGGCGGTGTGGCCTTGGGCGACGGCATGACGCGTTGCCCGCCGGCGCCGCGCGCAGCGTGGCGCGACAGCGGCTCAGATCGGGCGTGCGCGGCCGGCGGAGGCGGCGGCTCCGGCCGGGCGGGTCGGTGGGAGAAGGTGGTCACAGGTCGTCGGTCTGCCGACGCGTCGCGCGG
>CALENB010000192.1 GCA_937910235.1 uncultured Myxococcales bacterium
GGTGCTCGAGGTAAGGGGAGAAGTCCTCGCGCTGAATCATGCGACCGTTGATCTCGGTGGCGGTCGCGAACCAGTACGAGAACTCGGTAGGCACCAGACGCTCCCAGAACCGACGCGCCGAATCTGGCCGAGCGAGCAGCGCGCTGCGCACCCAAGGTAAGACCTGCGACGCGATGCTGTTGCCGTGAAAGGTGTCGAGTGGACGCTCAAACGCACCGCATGTGGGCAGCAGCGCCCGCACCCGATGGGGCTGACGATGCGCCGCCTCCAGGGTGACCTGCACGCCCATGCTGTGGCCCCAAAGCACGACATTCTCGGCGCCGAGTTGGTCACACACGTGCCAGATATCGTCTGCGAGCTGCTCGATCGTGAGGGTGGCGTCGTCTTTCGGCAGCGCGCTGAGACCGTGGCCTCGGTAGTGGGGATGGATGAAGCGGAGACGATCGCCGAAGTCGCGCTGAACGTACTTCCAGATGTAGCCGTCACAGCCGATTCCGTCGCAGAGCACGACGATCGGAGCGCCCTCGGTCCCTGACACCCGTACGGAGAGGGGCGTGCCGTCTGCGGCGTCGATCACGTGCGTGCTCATCCTGCGGCCACCTCTGCGCGGACGCCGATGATGAAACCGACGCCGATGTAGCCGACCAGCACCGCCAACGGCAGCCAGAAGAAGACCTGCAGCGGGATGACGATGAAGATCGCGGCGCCGAGCACTACCTGGCAGACAAAGCCGAGTTGGCTGCTGGCGCGACGCAGCTTGGGCAGTGGGAGGTTGCTCACCATGAGCAGGGCGTTGATGCCAAGCAGCGCCGGGAAGACCGCCATCACCTGCGGCGTCAGCATGGCCTGCTCGCGGGCGGCGAGGAAGATCATCGAGATCAGCGCGCCAGAGAGGGTGGATGGCAAACCGTGAAAGACGCGCGGGTGCTCGGCAGCGGTGACGTTGAATTTCGCTAGGCGCAGCGCGGTGAAGAGGCCGTGGAGGATGCACAGCGCGGCGAGGACGCCGCTGGCCGCGATGGGGCCGAAGGCGGCGCGGTAGCCCCAGACTTCGGGCGCGAGCACTGGCGCGGCGGCCCAGATGAGCGCCGCGGGAGCGAGACCGAACGCGACCAGATCAGAGAAGGAGTCCATTTGGATGCCGAACTCGCTCGTCGCATCGAGGCGCCGGGCCACGGTACCATCGAGCTTGTCGATCAGCACGCAGAGCGCGACGAGCCAGGCGGCGCGGTCGACTTTGCCTGAGAACGAGCTCGCGATGGAGAGAAAGGCGAACGTCATCCCGATGCACGTGATCAAGTTGGGCGGCACGGCTTTGAGTGGGAAGGAATCGAAGAGCTTCACGGTGGCACCTCCCGAGGCGCGACAGCGTAGCCGTCGGTGACCTAGGGGCGCAAGGCTGGTGCAGGCGTGGCGGCGCTGGGTGGTGCGGAGGCGGGGTTCCGGAGCGCTGGTTTGGCCCGCGTCGGTACCGTGGGCGCTGGGTCCGACGAAACGGGGCGAGTGGGCGCGACGGCGCGGCTATCGGTCGGCGGCGCGAGGGCCCGGAGACTGCGACGTAGCACGGCGAGCGCTTGCCAGTGAATCGCGAGGTGTCTGGCGTGCGTCGAGCTGCGTGTCCCGTCGCCGCGAGGCTCGGACCGCGCGGCTCTGTCGTGGGCCCTGCGCAGGGCGCCAAGCGCGACGACGCGCGCCTCTGCGAAGCGGCCGGCGTCGGCGAGAAAGGCGGCATGGCGTACGAGCGGGAGCTGGCTGGTCTCGCTGTTGTGCGCCGCGGCCGTCAGGCTCCAACGCTGGACCCGTGTCGCGTCCTGCAAGCGGCCGAGGCGACCCAGCGCCGTCGCCACAGTGTCGAGCAAGGCGTGCGCCGATTCGCCGCGCTGCCCGACGAACTCCGGACCCACGAAGGCCAGAACAGCGGCGGGAGACGCGCCAGCCAAGAGGCGCGCGTATCCGAGGTTGTTGCGTCGACTGCGGCCCTCCGGCTGGGCGTTGAACGCGCGCTGGGCTTCGGCGATGCCGGCGGAAGCGGCGCCAAGCAGCGCGAGATCGTCCAGGCCGACGTTGACGAGGTAGCGACGCGCCTCGCCGTCTGGCGTGGCGACGATGAGGGCCGCGGCCATCGCGCGAATGCGGGCGCGTGGGGCGACAGCCGCGTGCTGCTGAGCGGCGGCCAACGCGGCCAGCCAGCGCAAGCGGGTGCTGTCCGACTGACCACCCAACTCCTTGGCGAGCGCCTGTCGCGTGTCATCGTTTTGCATCTGGCTGAGCCCCGCCGCGAGCGCTACGAGCTGCCAGTCGGCTAGGCCCGCCAGGGGGCGACCGCCGCGACACTGCGCCAGCGCAGCGGCGTCGCCGAGCTGCAGTCGGATGCAGGCCAGTGCGCCGACCGGACCTTGGACAGCCGCGGCGCTGATCAAGAACTCGCGCGCGATCGTTCGCTCGTCGTGCGCGAGCGCGTCGCGGGCGGCGCGGGCCCAGATCTGCCAGGGGGCGTCGTGCAGCGCGGCGGAGGCGCGGGCCCAGGCGCGAGCGAGCGGCAGGTCGCCAGCGGCCAGGGCGAGTCGAACGGCGGCGGCGCCGTCGGTCACAGGCAGGGAGCCCGGTTGAGCCTGGCGCAGCCACGCCAACCCGCTGGGGGAGAAGCTGCGAATCGCCCGGAAAATTGAGGTGGGGCGCTCAAGCTGGGCGTCACCCCGGAGCCCGACTGGGGCCTTGCCACGCATCCAGGGCGGCATCGACAGCAACAGCTTCTGCGCGGCCGCCGGTCGCCCCCACGCCACCAGCCGATCGACCTGTCGACCGACTGCGGCGGCGCGCGCCATCGGCGCGTAGTAGGTGCGCTTGTGTGTGCCATTGAGCGCCGCGTGCGCGGCGGCGACCACCGCGGCATCGTCGGACGCGGCGGCGACGACCCGGAGGCGAAGCTCTGCGAGCGCCCGGGGCAGCCGGGCGCCGTTGGTCGGGCGCGCCATCGCTAACACGGTGTTCCCAAGAACCGGGTGGCCCTGGATCGTGAGCGCGTGAGCCAGGCGGATCGCGCCTTGGGTGCCAGACGTGCGCAGCCAGGCGCGGGCCGTGGGACCGATAACGTCGGCCGCTGCAGGGGTCAGATCCACATGCATGTGGGCCGCTTCGTCAGCCCGTGGAGGGGCACGCGCCAAGGAGATCAAGATGGCCGCCGCCGCGCGCGCGGCGATGTCGTCGGACGCAGGCGACGCCGCGCGCAGGAGCGCGGCGCGCGCCGTCGGCGTCATGGACGTGCTGTTGCGTGCGTGATGCCGATGCCAATCGACATCGGAGGTCAACGCCGGCATGCGCGCGAGCGGCGCCTCACCCAGCGCCACGATCGCGCGCTGCGGCTCACCCTTTGCACACAGCTCCAACGCGAGCCAGGCCCGCGCGTCGGGCATGTTGCGCGATAACGCCGCGATATCGCGCAGGAGCATCGTGACCGCTGGATCATTGGGGCGCCCGTAGCGCAGCGCGACCCGGGACGCGAACGCCAACCACCAGGGTTCTGGCCGCGGTCGCTCGGCGAGGAAGCTCGCGAGCAGCGCTGGCCCGCCACCGTGTTGCAGCAATGTGCCAGCGACAGCGCCAAACTGCCCTTCCAACCAAGGCATCGGGTGCACTTCAGCGGCTCGCAACAGGTCCAAGGCCGCTGGTACATCGTTCGCGCCGACACGCTCCGCAACGGACCACGCCCACAACGTCGCGACGTTGGGCAGCGCGTCGCGCCATTGACGCAACCACCGCCGCAGCGCGGCGCGCTCGCCCACAGAGTCCGCTGCGTCCGCCAGGCAAAGGACCGCCGGCGGCGGGCTGAGGTAGGAGCGGAAGCGCGAGCCACGTTGGCTGCCGCCGCTCGCGTGGGTCAGCGTCGCGGCCACGGCGCGATGCCACAGGGCCATCGCCGCTTTCTTGTGGCCTGCGGCGAACTGAATCTTGCCCTGGCGACACAGCATCGACCCGTCGTCGCCGACTTGCGTCAGCGCCAGCGCGCCTAGCGCGGCGGCCTCCCGCAGATAGCCTTCGTCGGCCAGCGCCGCAGACGACGCGAGGGCGGCGTCGCCGGTATCGAGCGCGCGCCCCACGCGCAGACGCGCCAACGCCAACGCCTCGCCGCGCGACGACGGATCGTGCCGCACAGAGAGCGCAGCCCGCATGTCCAGGGCTGCGGTGGGTACGGCTGCGCTGCGCCCCCGTTGGGACGGGCCGTGCTCCGTCAACAGATCTTGGGCCACCGCGCGCGCCTCACGCTCGGCGCCGACATGCAGCAGCGCCGCCATGACGCCGCGGTCGACGACCGGCCCCTTGGCGCGCAACCGACGCAGCGCAGCGAGCAGGGCGCGCCGATCGCCGAGAAAACCAGCGACGACGACGCGAACGCGATCCAACTCCCGGTCGCTGTCCGTCAACGCGGAGAGGGCCTCGTGCAGCTCCGCCATGCGACCCTGCGCGAGCGCGGTGTCGACGAGCGCTTGCCAGTGCTGCTTGGAAGGGCCAGCGAGCGCAAAGCTGCGCAGGGCGGGATGAAAGGCTTCCATTCGGCCCAACCGCAGCAAGTCCGTCACGAAGGCCAAGTGCATGAGGACGTCTTTGGGATGGAGCACCAAGGCTTCGGTCAGCAGCTGCACCGCAGCCTCCGCGTGGCCGTGTTGCTCGAGAATCTGGACGGCCTGGCGCCAGGTCTGCGGCCGTCGACGAGTGATCTTGATCCCGCGCATGAACACCGCCACTGCGGCGTCCACACGCCCGTCGCCCAGCAGCGCGTCGGCCCAGGCGAGGTAGCTTGTCTGGCTGGAGCGGGTGCGCGCGGTCTGAAACTTTCGCTCAAAGAAGTGCGTCGCCATGCGATCGAAGCCGTGATCGGCGAGCAGACGCGCCATCGTGAGCTGGTGGGTGAGGCTGATCTGGTGCTTCTCGACCTGCACGGCGATTTGATAGGCGGCGGGGACGTCGCCCATGTGCTGCGCACACGCCAACCCTTGCTCAACGGCGAGCTTGAACGTGCGGGCGTCACGCTCGGCGACGAAGCGCTGACTGAGGGCCAGCGTGACAGTGCAGAGGCCATGGCGCCAGGCCACATTCAAGAGCGAGCGACGATCGGCCGGACGAAGCCCGCCGAGCGCGGCGAACTCCAGCAAGATCTGACCTGCACGGTCCGCGTGGCCTAGCTGGGCGTGGGCCGACGCCTCCGCGATCGAAAAGTGAAGGCGCGCGGGTACCGAGTTGCCGGCCGTGCTCTGACGACGGAGCTCCGGCAGGTACTCGAGCAGCAGGTCAGCCGCGCCGGAGGAGGCGATGCGACGCAGCTCCGTGTCGCTCAGCGCCGGCGCGCGGCTGTCGGACACTGTGCGCACACGCTTCAGGGACGGCAATCGCTCGCCGATCGTCCCCGTGCCGGCCGTACGGGCGAGCGCGTTGGCGAGCCAACGTCGACCGAGCAGTTTATCGGGACCAAAGAGGAGGCGGCGCGCGACGCGCCACGAGAGCGCGATGTCGTCGACGGAGTGGAGCCCTGTCTCGTCCAGCCAGCGCGCCAACGCCTGCGGCTGCGCGGTGGTCGCCAAGAAGCGCAGAAAGGCCTCGGCGTCGAGCTCAGCGCCGGTGGCGCGCGCGACCGCAGTGGCCCGCCGCCACGCGGTCAAACCAGCGTCCACACGACCGTGCTGGTAGCTCACCTGCGCCAGCGCGAGGAGCGTCTCGGTGTCGGCGTGCGGAGAGCGTCCGAGCACGCTCAAGCTCGGCCGAATGGCCAGCCCCCAGTGACGCCCCTTGCGCAGCATCGCCAGCACGAAGATTCGTCGCCGGCGCACAGCGTCGACCCGCGCCGGCCCGCCGGCTCGCAGCGCCGTGTTGAGCGCGTCGGCGTAGTCGACCAGCACCTGTGCGCTGCCCGGTTTGATGCGGCCCAACAACAACGTCGCCGTCACGCGGCCGCTCGCGGTCGCGACGCTGCCGTCGCCGCGATCGCGCGCAGCTTCGTCACGCCAAACGGCCGCATCCTTGGGGAGCGAGACGCGCCACAGCCGCGCCAGCAGCAGCGCGACCGCCCCCTTCGTGACCGACTTGCCGTCGGCCGCAGCCACGGCGCTCTTGGCCAACGCCCGCGCCTCGACCAACTCGCCCTTCTGCCGCGCGATCTCGGCCTGAAGTGCGGTTGCGCGTGGCGACACCGGCTGGCCGACGAGCAGCGACGCGCCAACGTTGTGGGCGCCGGCGACCAGCAAACCCTCGACGAGGAGCAGGCGCTCTTCCACGCCGCCGGAGAAGCCGACCGAGATCCGTTCGAGTTCGTCGCGATTTGTCGACGACAGCCCACGCAGGTGGTTGCGAATCAGCAGACGCAGGTAGGCCAAGCGATCTGCGGTCAGCGCGCCCTTTGCCTCAAGAATGAGCCGCCACACGCCGACGACCAGCAGCGGATCAGCCTCCACCTCAGGCACAGCGGCGATGGCGCGCAGCTGCGGAACCGACAGGTGCGCGCCTCGAAGTGCCTTGGCCCACGCGGTGCGATGGCTGGGGCCCCGACGACGTCGGGCGGCATACATCCACGTCGCCCACGTCTCCGCGGCGCCCGGCCACTGAGCGAGGCTGTCGGCGATCGCAGCGTCCACCAGAGGCCAGCGCTGCCGATCGATCAACGCGCGCGTAATCCCGGCTTGCCACAGCGCTCCAGCCCGCGGACCCGTACGCGGTCGCGCCGCAGCGAGCTTGGCGACCAGCATCGGCGCGGTGAGCTCGGCCCAGTGGACCAGCAATCGCGCGTGAAGATCGCAGGATCTGGCGCTGTTGCAAGCGGGCGTGCGGTGCGGCGCGAGCAGCGTCCACGCGGCCGCCGGGCGATGGTGCGCGCGCGCATACCAAGCGATGAGGCGTTCGACAGCCTGCCACGCGTCATCGTTGTTGGGAGATGTCGCCGCTTGCATCACACGCGCGGCCACCTTGCGAGCCGCATCTGCGCGCCCAAGTCGCGCCAGCGCGATCGCCTCGTAGGCCAAGCTGTCGGCTGAAGGCGATCCAAGCCGTCTCAAGCCACGAGCTGCAACCAGCGCCTGCGCATCGTTGCCCTGCCGAACCTGACGGGCGAGGTAGCGCTGCCAGCCGTCGGCGGTGGTCGGCATCACCTCAGCCGCCGACGCTGCGCGCGGAGCGGGTCCCTTGCGGGCGGCACTGCAGGCGACACAGGCGACGAGCGCCAGCGCCGGCAACAGGCCGATGACAAGGGAGCGACCGCGCATCGAACCTCCAAGTGGCGAGATCAGCCCTGACGACCGACCCTGGGGCAACGCATCGGCAACGAAACCTATTTCATGCCGATTCAACGGAGCATGCCGTAAGCCAGCGGCCACTGCACGGTGCAGGGCCATGGTAGGCAGGAGGACCGACGCTGCCGCCCTTGCCGCGGACCCTCTGAATGCCTAAAACAAGCGCATGCTCATTCCTGGCACCCAGCTCGATCGCAACACACGACTCCGAGCTCTCGTTGAGCGCGGCGGTGAGGCTGAGGTGTGGCGGGGCGAGGACCGGCAGCTCGGCCGGGACGTCGCGGTCAAGATCCTGCAGGCCGTGGACCCCTGGGGCCAAGCCGACGCCACGGCGCAGGAGCTGCGGGCCTGGCGAGAAGCCCGCGCCGTGGCGCGACTGCTACACCCCGCGATCGCCGCGGTTTATCACGTCGGCAGTTGGCAGGGCCGCCCCTTCCTGGTGATGGAGTGGGTCGACGGGCTGACCCTGCGCGACCGACTCGCGGACGGCGTTGTGCCGCCGGGCCTCGCGGCGACCTGGCTGCGCGAGATCGGGCGCGCCGTGCAACACGCGCACGATCGGGGCGTGATTCACTGCGATCTGAAGCCCGAGAACGTCCTGATCCGACCGAGTCGACCCGGTGTGGGCGCGATCAAGCTCGTCGACTTCGGGCTCGCGCGGGGCGAAGGGCTAGCCCACCACTCGCCCGTGCAAGTCCGCGGGACCGCAGCCTACCTGCCGCCCGAGGCTGGCCTTCAGCCACCCGACCCGGCTGGCGATCAGTTCGCGCTCGCGGTGATCGCGACCGAGCTGCTGAGCGGGCGACGTCCCGAGCGACACGATGGCGGCCTCAAGCTGCCGATCCTGCCGGCGGCGCTGGGTCCGGGCGTGAAGGCGGCGCTGCGCCGGGCGTTGGCGGCGTCGAGTGCAGATCGCTTCCCCGATGTGGCGTCTTTCGTCGACGCCATCAGCGCCCACCTGCCCTCGGCGGCTGCACAACTGAGCCTCGCCGACTCCGGACCGGCCGGGCTGCGGGGACCACGAAGCGCCGCAGCGGGCCCCCACGCCGCGCTGCGCCCAGATGAGCTGACCGCGCTGCCTGCTGCGACGGCCGAGCTGTTGGTCTTGGCCTTGCATGGGGCCATTCAGCGCGACGATCAGCTCGACCGATGCCTCGGCGGCCCGGGACTTGACGCCGTACGACGACGGCTCTTAGCCACCGGTGCGCTGCAAGCTGACGCGGGCAGCATGCGGCCGCTGGTGGCGAGCCTCGCTACCGACGCGAACAATCGACTTCCGGACGGGCTGCTGCGGCGCGCACACGTCGCCATCGCCGAGGGCTTGGAGCGTGGTGACGTGGGTCTGGCGTGGGTCGCCGAGGCGGCGGCGACGGCGTGGCTACGCGCTGGACGACCGGCCGATGCCGCGCGCTGCCTGCAGACGCTGGCCGATCACACGCCCGTCGCGCGGGCGCGCTGTGCCCTGCTGGAGCGCGGCGCCGCGCTGAGCGCGGCGTCGCCGGACCCGGCAGCGCATGCGGCTGACTGTGTGCGCTGGGGGATGGCGGCCGCAGGCTGTGGCTTGCGCCGTGACGCCGAACGCGCGATGGCCGCGGCCCTCGACGCGCTGGAGACCGCTGCGAATCCGCTCGACGGCGCCGGCTGGAGCTTGCGCGCGTCGATTCGCGAGCTGCGGGGCGACGCAACCGGGGCCGCGGAGGCGTGGCAGGCCGCGGCCGATAGCGAGGGGGATCCGGTCGTCCGCGCCCGCGCCCTCATCGGCCACGCACGGTCGCTGCTGCGCGCAGGCGAGCCCGCGCTGGTCGCGGCCCTCGCGTCGCAACGCGCCGCGGACGCGGCGGACGCGCCACACATCTCCGTCGCGGCGGCGCTGACGACCGGGGTCGCGTTGGAGCGAGCTGGAAAGTCGGCCCAGGCGCTGACGATGCTGCGAGTCGGCGCGTCGGATGCGCTGTCGTTAGGCGAGCCGCTCGGCGCAGCCGTAGCGTTGGTGACCCTGGGCGAGGCCCTGCGGCGGGTGGGTCGACCTGACGCGGCGCGGCTGCAGTTGGAGGAGGCCGAGGACGCACTGCGCGGCCAGGGCGCGGTGGCGGTGGCGGTGAGTCTCGCGCTGCTGCGTGGCCGGGTGGCCCTGGATGAGGGCGAGCCCTGGCAGGCGTGGGGTGCGGCGCAGCGCGCCGTGACGTTGGCAGAGATCCTGGCGCTGCGGCCCCATGAGCAGGCCGGCTGGGAGCTCGCGCGCGCTGCGGCGGAGGCGGCGGGGCTGCCGGCCGAAGCGCGGCGAGCGCAGCTGGCGCTGGCGGCGATGCGGAAGCGAGCGGGGCGGCCGCTGAGCGAGGCAGATGGGTGGTGGCTGGATGCTGTGGGGTGAGGCGGCGGATGGCGTGGTTAGGCGCAGGGCGGCAAAAACGAAGACGGCCGGTTAGCGTTGAGGCTAACCGGCCGTCTTCTTAGCGGTTGCGGGGGCAGGATTTGAACCTGCGACCTTCGGGTTATGAGCCCGACGAGCTACCTGACTGCTCCACCCCGCGGCTGCGACGTCGGACTCTACGGATCCTCACCCCAAGGTCAACCCCCCAAGCCAACAAAACCCCACCAAACGCGACATCATCCGCCAATCACCCCAGCTCATCCGCCAAATCCTCCAACAACTCAGTCACGTCAGCGAGCGGCCCCTCATGGCTCTGCGCCACCGCCAACCGCCGCGCCTCCTCCGCAACGGGCTGTGCCTCTGCAAACCGACCCAGCCCCATCAAACATTCCGCGCGATGTAGCCACGCCATCATCAGATCCGGCTGCAGCTCCGCTGCCCGAGCATAGTGCGGCTCAGCGTCCGCCAGCCGTCCGGCGTCCTGCAACGCCCGACCAAGCGAGAACCGCGGCGGCGACTTGTCCGGAAAACGCGCGACCATGGCCTCAAAGCGGGCGATGCGCGGATCGGGCGGTGCCTGCCCGGAGTCAGGTTGCTCAGCCTGTGACTGTGGCGTGTCGGCGGGCGTGGATGGATTCTGGGTCATGACCGGGCCTCCAGCGCATCGGGCGCCGTCACGAGCATGCCGTCCGAGCCGCCGCGCGCAAGGCCTCAGCCGCAGGGTCGCAAGATCCCCGGCGCTTGCGACGCCACTGATTCGATCCACCACCTGATTGCAGCGACTGTTTTGTTGCTGACTGACGACCTGCGCCGATACTCGCCGTCACGCGCGCCGCCTCTGGCTGCGGTGCTCGAACACACGGCAAAGTCGCGCGCAGCGGCCATGAAGACGAGGTTTACGGTGGCGAAGCAGCAGGCAAGCGGAACGGGCGTGGAAGTAGCGCCGTTGCTCATCATCGGCATCCTGACGCTGGTCGCCTTGTCGCTCTGGCTCTGGCGCGGCACCAACTTGCAGACCTCAGCGCGGCCCTCGTCGCTCGTGGTGCTCGCCCCCGGTGGCAGCGTGCAGCCGCCACCGCCGAGACCGGCCGTCGAGACCGAGCTGCGGGTGCCGGTGCTGCCTGAGGGCGTCGTGAGCAGCCATTGGCGTCCGCGCGCCGTGGCGGTCAAGTCACGAAGCGGCGTGAAGAAGACGGGCGCTGCGACCGCACAAAACCAGCCCCACAGCGAGGCGGCACCCCAAAGTGAGGCGGTGCTCCTGCGCCCCGATGGCTCGGAGTTGGGGCTGACGCTGGTTCCCCAGGTGCAGCGCAACATCAAGCGCCGCCTTGAGCGGGTGCGAGTGCCCTACGGCGCCGTGGTGCTCATGGATGTGCACTCCGGCGCGATCAAGGCGTGGGTGGAGCACCAGGAGGCAGGCGAGCCGGCTGGCGAGGGCAACGGGCTGACACGTGCGGTGGCGCCAGCGGCCAGCGTCTTCAAGATCGTGACCGCGGCGGCGTTGTTGGAGTCGGGAGCGCAGCCGGAGACTGAGACGTGCTTTCACGGCGGGCACCACAGCATCACCCGCAAGATGCTGAACAACAGCGCGAAGGACACGGAGTGCGAGAGCCTCGCCATGTCCCTGGCGCGGTCGAGCAACGTCGCGTTTGGCAAGCAGGCCGTGCAGCGGCTGTCTGCCGGCGCGTTGACCGCGACGGCCGAAGACCTGTTCTTCGGCAAGGCCCTGCCCTTTGACGTGCAGGCCGCGCCGTCGGCGGTGAACATCGGCAACACGGACCTCGCGCTGGCCCGCGCCGCGGCTGGATTTGTGGGCACCACGCTGAGTCCGCTGCATGGCGCCGCGCTCGCCGCCGCCGTCGCCAATCAGGGCGTGTTGATGCACCCCTACCTCGTCTCCAGCGACAGCCTGCAGCCAGGCCGCGTGCGCACGCCCAAGGCGATCGGTCGGGTCATGTCGGGCAGCGTCGCGCGGGATCTGCGTGAGATGATGGCCCTCACGCTCACAGACGGCACCGGCCGCCTGCAGTTTCGCTCCTGGCCCAAGGCGCTCGAGAAGATCCAGGTCGCGGGCAAGACCGGCACGCTGGTGCGGAACGTCGACGGCGTCTACCGTCACTACACCTGGTTCGTCGGATTTGCGCCGGCGGAGGATCCGCAGATCGCAGTGGCCGCGCTGGCTGTGAACGGAAAGAAGTGGCGTATTCGCGGCCCCTCCCTCGCGCGTCACGCCCTGGCCTCGTGGTTCCTAAGCGCCCAGGGCCGGGCCGCGCGCTCCGACAAGAGCGCCGCGCAGCGCCCCGCTCACGAGCCGCGCTCTTCGCCCGCGCCAGCGGCCGTGATCCGGTGACAAAAACCCTTACCTATCCTTGACAGGCCCCAGCTTGGCCAAGTACAAGCCCCTTCGCGACCGGGTTGAGCGCCCGTCGTACGTGTTTCGAATGCCCTCCGCTTGCGCCACCGCGCGACAGCAGAGTTCAGCCACCGAATCACACAGCTCCCGACTCGGGGATCGTCTAATGGCAGGACTGGAGACTCTGAATCTCCCTATCTAGGTTCGAATCCTAGTCCCCGAACCCTGGCCTCCGCCGCCCCTTCCAACTATCGCGCCTGCCAGCGCTGGAAGGGACCGCGGAAGCTTCATCCACTGCCCCGTTCGTCTAGCGGTCAGGATGCAGCCCTCTCAAGGCTGAGACAGGAGTTCAAGTCTCCTACGGGGTACCCAACGCCGGGCGAGCTTCATGCTCGTCCGGCGTTGTCTGTTTTGCGGCGTTGTCGGCATGGCCACGTCGACTGCTCCCTGGAACCGCATGACCGACGCCGCCACGCCCGACACAGCTCCGCCCAACTGGCTGGACTGGCGCTGGCAGCTCCAGCACACCCTGCGCGGCCCTGCCCTGGCTCAGCGCTTCAACCTGCCCCCAGCGAGTGCGGCCTGGATGGCTACGGGCGCCGGCTTTGAGATCGGGGTGACGCCGTGGTTTGCCGACCTGTGTGCCGAACAGGGCCGCGACGGCGCGTTGGCTCGGCAGGTGCTGCCCTCCCGCGAAGAGGCCGACATTGCGGCGTTTGAGCGCGCCGATCCGCTGGGCGAAGACCCGCACCGTGTCGCGCCTGGCGTGGTGCACAAATATCCCGATCGGGTGCTGCTGCTCGTCACCGACACCTGCGCCAGCTATTGCCGATACTGCACCCGGGCCCGTTGGGTGGCGACGCAGAGCGAGTCCCTCGACAGCGCGGCGTTGGACGCGGCGATCGCCTGGATCGCGGCCAACCCGATGATTCGGGACGTCCTGATCTCCGGTGGCGACCCGCTGCTGCTCTCGACGCGGCGGCTGTCGCGGCTCCTCGATCGGCTCGCGGCGATCGACCACCTGCAGTTCATCCGCATCGGCACCCGCGTGCCCGTCTTCTTGCCGATGCGCGTCGACGCGGCGCTCGCCGACGCGCTGCGGCCACGTCGGATCCCCATCTACGTGAACGTGCACATCAACCACTACGCGGAGCTGCCCGACTTCACCCGCGATCGCCTAGCGCTGCTCGCCGACGCTGGGATCCCGCTCGGTGGCCAGGCGGTGCTGCTGCGCGGCGTCAACGACGACGTGAACACCCTCCGAGACACGTTCTACCGGATGCTGGCCTGCCGCGTGCGGCCGTACTACCTGTTTCACTGCGACCCGGTGATCGGCACATCTCACCTCCGCACCACCGTGGATCGGGGCTTGGAGCTGATGGCCGGGCTCGTCGGTCATGTCAGCGGGATGGCGGTGCCCAAGTACTGCGTCGATCTCGAGGGGGGCGGCAAGGTGCCGCTGTGGCCGTCCTACATCGAGGGCAGAACGCCGACGGCGCTGCGTGTGCGGGGCTACGACGGCCAGCTCCACGCCTATCCGAACGAGCCCCGCGAGCCATGAGCCGGCGAGCGCACCACGCGCGGACGGTCAGCCGAAGGGCACAGACCCGACGTATTTGTCGTCGAACTTGGCGTCAACCGACGTAAACCGCGTAAAACGGCCCTCAAAGTGCAGGTTGATGGTCGCGAGCTTGCCGGCGCGGTGCTTGCCGATGATCAGCTCGGTCTGCTCCGGCGCCGCGGTCTCGGGGTTGTAGATGCAGTCCCGATACACGAACAGGATCATGTCCGCGTCCTGCTCGATCGCGCCGGACTCCCGCAGATCGCTCATGATCGGGCGCTTGTTGGCGCGCGACTCCAAGCTTCGGTTCAGCTGCGACAGGGCGATCACGACCACGTTCAGCTCTTTGGCGAGCCCCTTGAGCGACCGCGAGATCTCACTGATCTCCTGCTCTCGACTCTGACGCGAGCCGCCGGTGCCCTTCATCAGCTGCAGGTAGTCGACGACGATGACGTCCAACCCCTCGGTCATCGCGACGCGCTTGGCGCGGGCGCGCAAGTCCACGGAGTTAATGCCGGGCGTGTCGTCGATGTACATCTTCAGCTGGCCCAGATCGGCCGTCGCCTCGCGCAGCGTGACCTCATCGTCCTGGCTGATCGTGCCCTTCTTCAGGTCGCCGAGACCCACCCGCGCGCGCTGCGCCAGCAGCCGCTGCACGAGCTCCTCTGCGCCCATCTCCAGCGAGAAGATCATCACCGAGCAATCTTCGCCGATGCGCTCACCGTCCGGCACCTTCTGCAGCGCGATCGCGAGGGCCACGTTGAGGGCGAGCGCGGTCTTTCCCATCGCCGGCCGGGCTGCGAGGATGACGAGACTCTGCCGGTGAAAGCCGTACGTCACCGCGTTCAGATCCCGAAAGCCAGTGTCGAAACCGACGACATCCTGGCCGCGCTCCCGGGCGGCGAGGACGTTCTGAAACACCGCCTCAACGACGGGCGCGATGTGCTTGTGGCGCGTGCCGATCGCTCGGTCCAGCGCGGCGACCAGCTGGTCCTGCACGAGGTTGACGACCTCGTCGGGATCGGTGCCGTGTTTGTAGCCTTCAACCTGAATCGTGTGGGCCGCGGTGAGAATGCGACGCACCTGCGCCAGACGCGCGATGGTCGTGGCGTAGTGCTCCACCGAGAGCGAGCTGCCGGCGTAGCTGCTCAGCTGAATGATGTACTTGAGCCCACCGGCGCGCTCGTGTTCATCTTTGCGTAACAGCTCGGAGTGAACGGCGATGGGCTCGATCTTGCGACCTGCAGCGAAGAGCCGCGTCATGGCCTCGAAGATCAGACCATGCCGGGCGTCGTAGAAGTCCTCTGGGCGCACCTCACCGACCACCAGGGCCACGGCGCGGGCGTCGATCAGCGCGCTCGACAGCAGCGCGCGCTCAGCGTTGAGGTCGGATGGCGGCTGCGGATCTGGGTTGCGCATCGCGCGCTGCGGCGATGGGTTCCGATTGGACGGCCGATCGCGGGGAAGGTCCGCGGTGGGCGAACGCATAGCGAGCGCGGCGCCGGCTACCAACCCGTCTGGCGCCGCCGCCTCCGCGGGGGAACCGGCGAAGCCCAGGTCGCGAAATCCCGGGTCGTCACCTGCCGCGTCAAGATCGGCGAGATCGCCGGGAACGTAATGATCATCGCGCGGCGGCGGCTCCTCCGCGGGCGGAATTGTGTCGTCGGCTGGGTGGTCTGGGGGGGTGGCGCTCATGCGTGGCAGAGTGCCCGGCGCCGCGACGACGGGCAAGATGAACGGGGCGATTTGGTCGGGCGAGTGGGTCGGGCGAATTGACGCGGCTGCGCGCCGCGAGGTAATAATAGGGTCGACAAACGAAGCGAAGTGGCCTACCCTGGTTGCGAGGATCGCTGCTTTTCATTGGCTTCGGCTATGGCCTCCCAGCCACCGCAGCAAAGACCGAGCGCCAGCTTGGCGATGAGCGGCCCCTCATATCCAAAGAAATCCGCGGGCATCCTCTAAGAGACCCGCGGGAATCAGGCCGACGCCTGATCGTGTCCATGGCCCACGCAGAGAAGAGATCGGATCGGCGCAACCGGAAGGTTGAACGGTCGACAATGCTACAGGATCGGAGGAGTGCTGCGGTGCGCGAGGCCGAGGCGGTGCACATCGCGGCTCCAACACCGCGGCTCCAACCACCGCGGCTCCAACCACCGCGGCTCCAACCACCGCGGCTCGAACGACCGCGACACCGACCGGTGACTTTCGGCCACGGCCCGAAGTGCTGGGTTGACCCGTCCCCCGCGCCGCGGCACCCCCGAGCACCTCGGACGTGTGTCACGTCGCCGCCTGTAGGCACCTTGAGAGTCATCGGAGCAGACCTCCGAGGAGAAAGAAGTACCCATGTGGAAGAAGTTTGAGCGCAGCGCTGGCACGACCAGCGGCAGAAGCACGACCTCGGCGACCCTGGCCGGCCCACGAGCGCGGCCACAGGTCGTCAACCGCCGACGGCCCGCCGTGACCGAGGCGCCAACGGCGACGCGTCGTGTGGGTGGTCGGACAGTGACCACCGTCGACCTGAACCCGCCCCCGGCGGTCGCACCTGTGCGTGCCCGACCGAAGGTCTCGCCTGAGGTCGCGGCGGCGAAGTCCCGCTGGAGCGAGCTGACCGGCAAGCTGTCGTCACGCGACGGCAAGCCCTACTACCCCGACCGCACGTACGCGCAGGGCGACGTCATGCTGCACAAGCGCTTCGGCATGGGCGTGGTGGAGACTGTCGTGCACGAAGAGGCCGTCATGGTGCTCTTCCGCGACGGTCAGCAGGTCATCGAGATGGCGCAGGCCGCGACTCGTTAGGGTCTCGGCGCGCCGGCAGCGCGAAGCTGCCGGCGACCTGCCTCAGGTGGGTGGGCGGCCGATACCGGCGTAGGTAAAGCCGGCCGCGGCCATCTTCTGCGGGTCCCAGATGTTGCGCCCGTCAAAGACGAGCCGACAGGGCGTCGCTGCGGCGAGCTCTTCCGGGCTGATGCCGCGAAACTCCAACCACTCGGTGACGACAGTGACGACGTCGGCGTTTGCGACCGCGTCACGCCACGTCGCGGCGTAGGCGATGTCGCCGCCGAGCACGGCATAGGCAGTCTCGCGGGCGACGGGGTCGTAGGCGACCACGTCCGCGCCAGCTGCGACCAACATCTGCGCGACGACGATCGACGGCGCCTCTCGCATGTCATCGGTCTCAGGCTTGAAGGCGAGACCAAGCATCGCGATCGTCTTGCCGCGCACACCCTCCCCTGACTCAGCGCCGAAGTGCCGGAGCCCCTTCTCCGCGAGCACGCGCTTCTGGGCCGCGTTTACGACCTCTACGGCCTCCAGCAGCGCCATGTCGCAGCCGACGGACTGGCCGGTGCGCAGCAGCGCTTTGACGTCTTTGGGGAAGCAGGAGCCGCCGTAGCCGATGCCGGCGTTGAGGAAGTAGCGCCCGATCCGCCGGTCGGTGCCTATGCCGCGTTTCACGTCGTCGACGTCGACGTGCATCTTGTCGCACACCCCCGCCATCTCATTCATGAACGAGATGCGCGCCGCCAGCATGCAGTTGGCGGCGTACTTGGTCATCTCGGCAGAGCGGCGCGCCATGAACAAGAGCTGATCGGGGCGCTCCACAAAGGGATGATACAGCTCGGCCATCCGCGCTTTGGCCCGGTCGCTGTCGGTGCCGATCACGACCCGGTCCGGGTGAAAGAAGTCCTCGATCGCGGCGCCCTCTTTCAAGAACTCAGGGTTGGAGACGACGTCGAGATCGGCCTCAGTCACCTGCCGCAGCACGGCCTCGACCTTGTCGCACGTGCCCACAGGGACGGTCGATTTACAGACCACCACGGTGTACCCGGTGAGGTGCGGCGCGATCGCGCTGGCCACGCCTAGCACGTAGGTCAGGTCGGCCGAACCATCCTCGCCAGGCGGCGTCCCGACGGCGATGAAGACGCAGTCCGCGTCCGCCACCGAGTCCGCCGTGTCCGTGCTAAAGCCGAGGCGCTTGCCGGCGACGCTCTCCGCCACAACCGTCGCGAGCCCGGGTTCGTAGATGGGGATGGAACCGGCCTTCAACGCCGTGATTTTACGCTCGTCGATGTCGACGCAGATGACCCTGTGGCCGCCGTGGGCGAAACACGCCCCTGCGACCAACCCGACGTAGCCTGTCCCGATAACTGCGACCTTCATGCAATCACACCTCGTCGAAGAAATAGGGCTTGAAGACCTGAATCCGCTCGTTATACGAGCTCGGATCCAAGTGGAAACACGTCGCCGCGATGCTGCTCAGCAGGCTGTTGCCATCCTGCGGGGTGAAGCAGAACCCGATGACCTCGTTGTCGTTGCGGATGGTGAGCGTCGACTCGACGATGACGGTCTGGTTGAGAATCCGGCCGTACAGACCATGATCACGGCCAAAGGAGAACACGGACGCTGTCGAGTCTTTGTGCGTCATCGCGACCAGCTCGTCGTCTTTGAACCGACGCTTGACCTCATCGAGCGTGATCGGCGTCGTGCGGCGCAGCTGAAAGTACAGCGAGTGCATGAACTGGGTGTTGAGCTTCACCGCGCTGGAGAAGAGATTGAGCTCCTCACCTTTGGTCTGGTACAGGTGATAGGCGTCGCGCGCGTGGTGGGTGCCAAAGCGCGGATCACCATGATTGCCAACCGTCGGCGCCGGGATGAAGTCCTTGTCCTGGCTCGTATCCGTGGCGCGGCGCATGCACAGAAATCGCCCCTCGTCGAGCACGTTGGCGTCGCCGTCGAAGCCGAGCAGGCGGCACAGGATCGAGAGGTTGTGGGTGTTGCAGCTGACGACCTGGATGTACTTGCCCGTCTTGTCTTCGACCGCCGCCGCGAGCGTGTCGTCGTTGATGCCACGGGCGTACATGTGGCCAAAGCCGAACTCTGAGCCCTGCGCGATGAAGAGGCGGTCGGGCGTCTCGTAGCGCTTGTAGACGCTCTCCTTCATCTTGAGACCGATGGGGGTGCAGTCGATCACCACGGCCGCCGTGTCGAGCGCCTCCTCAAACGTACCGACCGGCTCCATGTCGAGCGCCAGGAACGCGTCCCGACGATCAGCGTTGACGAACAGCTCGGCGCCAGCCTGCTGCAACGCCCACACCTTCGAACGATCGGTCTTGAGGGGGGTGTGCTTGTGAAAGAGCACCCGGTCGATGCCGAGCGCCTCCTTGCTGCGCACGAGCATCGCGATGAGCGGCTCGCCGATAGTCCCTGTGCCGACGACCAAGACGTTCTTCGAGATCATTGCTTCGCTCCACTTTGCGCGCTCCGGAGGCGACGCAAGACTGGCAAGACTGGGTTGTGCGACCGCGACATCGACAGCGCAAAGACGACCGGAGCGTCGGCTGTCATGGGGCGGACGGAGTATAGGGTTCGAGCTTGCGGAGTCAACGCGACACGGCAGCGACCAGCGACCATCTGGCACGTGTCACGACCCACGGCCGGCGAGCCACGGAAACACGCCCGCACCGGTGGCTTTTTTGCTGTATTTTCAGGCGCTCCGGCGATCGCGCCGGGGTTGACGCGACCACCCTTTCGGCCGTACTCTCCGCGCCCGATCCGCCCTGCATCTGACAGGCCACATCCGGGACTCGCCCCGACAGGCGCGAACGGCCTCACCGCCGTTTGCGTGCCCTCCTAACCACGGCAGGAGCCCATGGCTGAGACCGACTCCAACAATGAGATCGCTGAGTTGAACAACAACGCGGCGACGGGCACAACCGACTTGAGCGCCGCTGCAGAGGCAGGCGCCGCGACGGGTGATACCGGCGGCGGCAGCGGCGGCAACGGCGGCGACGGCGGTGGCGGCGACGACGGCGGCTCCATCGGCGCGCACCCATACACGATCAGCATCGAGCAGGAGATGCGCTCGAGCTACGTCGACTACGCCATGAGCGTGATCGTCGGCCGCGCCCTGCCGGACGTGCGCGATGGTCTGAAACCCGTGCATCGTCGGGTGCTGTTCACGCAGCATCAGATGAAGAACAACTTCAACGCCGCCTACAAGAAATCAGCGCGTATCGTCGGCGATTGCATCGGCAAGTATCACCCGCACGGCGACACGGCGGTCTACGACACCTTGGTGCGGATGGCCCAGGAGTTCTCGCTGCGGGCCCCGCTCGTCGATGGCCAGGGAAACTTCGGTTCCATCGACGGCGATCCGGCCGCGGCCATGCGGTACACCGAAGTGCGCATGACCAAGCTCGCGCACGAGCTGCTGGCCGATCTCGACAAAGAGACCGTCGACTTTCAGGACAACTACGACGGCCACGACCGCGAGCCAACCGTGCTGCCAACCCGGGTTCCCAACCTGTTGGTCAACGGCTCGAGCGGCATCGCCGTCGGCATGGCGACGAACATCCCACCACACAACATGCGCGAGATCATCGACGCGACGGTCGCCTACATCGTCGACCCGGAGATCGAGGTCGGCGAGCTGATGCAGCACGTGCACGGCCCGGATTTCCCGACCGGCGGCATTATCTATGGTCGGCAGGGCATCTACGACGCCTACACGACGGGGCGCGGCAAGCTGAAGGTGCGCGCGGTCACGCACATCGAGCAGATGGACAAGACGGGGCGTGAGCGCATCGTCGTTGACGAGCTGCCCTACCAGGTCAACAAGGCCCGGCTCATCGAGTACATCGCGCATCTGGTGCGCGACAAGAAGATCGAGGGCATCTCGGATCTGCGCGACGAGAGCGATCGTCACGGCATCCGCATGGTCATCGAGTGCAAGCGCGACGCCATCGCCGAGCTGGTGCTCAATCACCTCTACCGCCTGACCAACCTGCAGACCACGTTCGGGGTGATCGCGCTGTCGATCGTCGCTGGCCAGCCGCAGGTGCTGACGCTCAAGGAGATGATCCGCCACTTCGTCGACCATCGCCGCGAGGTGGTGACCCGCCGTTGTCTGTTTGAGCTGCGGCAGGCCGAAGCGCGCGCGCACATCTTGGAAGGCTTGCTGATCGCCCTCGACCACCTCGACGAGGTGATCCGGCTGATCCGTGGCAGCGCCGATGGGCCGACCGCCAAAATCAAGTTGATGGAGCGCTTTGAGCTGAGCGGTCTGCAGGCCCAAGCCATCTTGGACATGCGTCTGCAGCGTTTGACCGGCTTGGAGCGCGACAAGATCAAGGCCGAGCACGACGAGCTGATGGAGCTGATCACCTGGCTGCGTCGGGTGCTGGCCGAAGACACGCTGCTCATGGAGATCATCACCGACGAGCTCATCGCGGTGCGGGACGAGTACGCCAACGAGCGCCGCACCAAGATCGTGGACGACCTCGGCATGCTCGCCATGGAAGACCTGATCGCGGACGACGAGCAGATCGTGACGCTGACCAACACCGGGTACATCAAGCGCACGCCGCTGACCGAGTACCAAGCGCAGCGGCGCGGTGGTCGCGGCAAGATGGGCATGACGACGAAGGAAGACGACGTCGTCAGCGATCTCTTTGTGGCGACGGCGCATCAGCCCGTGCTGTTCTTCACGAGCAAGGGGCGCACCTTCTCACTCAAGACGTACGAGCTGCCGAAGGGGACGCGCACGACGCGTGGCAAGCCGGTGATCAACCTGCTGCCCGTCGAGAAAGGCGAGACGATCAAGGCGCTGCTGCCGGTCAAGACCTTCGACGACCCCGACGCGTGTGTGCTGCTGGCGACGCGCTCCGGCAAGGTCAAGAAGACCGCGCTTGAGGCGTACAGTAAGATCAGGTCCACCGGCATCATCGGCATTGTGCTCGAGGAAGACGACGACGTGATCGACGCGCGGCTGGTCTACCCGAACAGCACGGTGGTGCTGGCGACCCGCGATGGCATGGCGATCCACTTCCAGAGCAGCTACGACCGCGAGTCCGGCGTGGGCTTGCGGCCGATGGGGCGGGTGACGCGCGGCGTGAAGGGCATCACCCTGCGTGAAGGGGACGAGGTCGTGAGCTTGGCGGTGCTGCACACCGACGAGCGCGTCGCGGCCAACGCCGAGCTGGGCGAAGACACGGCGGAAGACGCCGCGCTGGTCGACGAAGACGCCGTGCTGGTCGACGAAGACGGCGTGGTGATCGAGGCCGACGGGGCGCTGGAAGCCGACGATAGCGGCAGTGAAGAGGACGAGACCGACGACGACGGCGACGCTGGCGAGATCGCGGACTTCAGCTACGTGATGCTGACGATCTCGGAGAACGGCTACGGCAAGCTCACGCCACCGCAGGCCTATCGCATCCAGCGGCGTGGCGGCATGGGCCTCATCGACTTGAAGACACGCAAGAGCGGCGAGCCCACCAAGACCGGCAAGAGCGTCGGTATGCGTGTGGTGCGCCCCGGTAGCCAGGTGCTCGTGCTGACGGCGAGCGGCAAGCTGATTCGGACCCCGATCGATCAGATCCGTGTGGTCGGGCGCAACACAGAGGGTGTGCGGGTCATCGTGCTCGACAAGAACGAGACGGTGGTGAGCTTCGACCACATCCATGTGGACGAAGAAGAAGAGGTCACGGTGGACGCGGTCGACGCCACCGATGCCGACGACGCCGCATCCAGCGAACCACAAGACAGCGCCAGCGCGGACTCGACGGGTGCGCAAGACAGCGACGCCGACGCCGCTGCTGACACCGAATCCGACGCGAGTGAGGTCTAATATGGCTGAGAACGATCAGCGACAGAGCCGGAAATCCAGGCGGAAAGATTGGCGACACAACGGCAAGGGCCCCAAACGCGGCTCGAAGGGTCCGGCGTTGCCGGCGCCGGAAGATCTGCGGCGCTACACCAACGCTTGGTCCGTGGTGCTGACACCCAACACCATCAACCTCGCCACGGCGGGGCATCCGTGGCTGTTTGGTGGCGCGATCGCCCATAGCTTCCCGCCGACGGTGCGCCAGCCGCAGGCCGGGCAGGTGTGCGCGGTGTTTGGGCCTGAGGGCGAGTACCTCGGTCACGGCTACCACAACGCAGAGAGTCAGATCCGCGTGCGGATGCTCGGCCTGAGCGTCGCGGAAGAGGCGCCAAAGAGCTTGCCAGAGCTGAGTGAGCGCGTGATCGCGGGCTTAAAGCGGGCGACGGAGCTGAGGACGGCGATGGGCGTGCCGTCGCGCGATACCGATACGTATCGACTGGTGAACTCCGAGGGCGACGGGCTGCCGGGCTTGGTCGTGGACCGCATCGCCGATGGCGCGGTGGTCTTGATCTCGACTGCTGGCGCGGCGCGCATGAGCGACGCGGCCGTGGGCTGGCTCACGGAGAACGGCTGCACCTGGGTGGTCGTGCGCACCGCGGGAGACACGCACCCAAGTGAGGGGCTCGAGGCCGGCGTCCAGCGGCTAGAAGGCACTGTGCCCGACGAGGTCTGGCACCTGCACCACGGCATCCGCATGCGCGCCGAGCCGAAATATGGCCAGAAAAGCGGCGTCTACACCGATCAGTTCGGCACCCACCTGGCCGTGGCGCGGTTGGCTAAGGGCCGGCGTGTGCTCGATTGCTACAGCCACGGCGGCGGCTTCGGCCTGCACGCGGCGCGATCGGGGGCCAAACACGTGCGATGCGTCGACGCGAGTCAGAAAGCGGTCGACCTCTGCACGGCCAACGCCGAGGCCAACGGGCTGAGCGGCAACATCGAGGCGTGGTGCGGTGACGCTGTGCACATGCTGCGCGACATCGCCGAGGGGATCGAAGGCGATCAGCCCGACCTGATCATCCTCGATCCGCCCAAGTTCGCGACCCGCTCCGACGTGGTGGAGGACGCGCTGCGCAAGTACGTGCACCTCAACGCGACGGCCATGAGCGCGCTGCCGCCGGAAGGTGGCTTCCTGGTCAGCTGCTCGTGCTCGGGCCGGATCGACCTGCAGACGTTCTTGCGGATGTTGGCGCACTCCGGGCGCAAAGCTGGTCGGCAGGTGCAGGTCCTTGAGGTGCGCGGCGCGTCAGCCGACCACCCGAGCCTGCCCGCGCACGCCGAGTCGCGTTATCTGAAGGTGGCGATCTGCCGCGTGACCAACCGCATCTAGGGCTGCCGCTCCTGGCTGGAGACCACCATGGCCAACAACCGCTATCTGCTCGCGATCGACCAAGGCACCACCGGCACGACGGCGCTGCTCATCGATACCCAGCTGCACATCGTGGCCAAGGTCAATCGAGAGTTTCCGCAGATTTTTCCTGAGCCGGGCTGGGTCGAGCACGATCCCGAGGCAATCTGGGCTTCGGTGACGGATTCGGTCGCGGCGGTGTTGGCTGAGTCCGGGATCGGCGGCGACGCCATCGCGGCGATCGGCATCACCAATCAGCGCGAGACGACCGTCATTTGGGACCGGGAGACGCACGCGCCGATCTACAACGCCATCGTGTGGCAGTGCCGGCGCACGGCCGATCGCTGCGCCGCGATGCGGGACGCTGGTCACGAAGCTGTGGTGCACGCGACGACGGGGCTGGTCGTCGACGCCTACTTTTCCGGCACAAAGGCGGCGTGGATCCTCGATCGGGTCGACGACGCGCGGGCGCGGGCTGAGGCGGGCGAGCTGGCCTTTGGCACCATCGACTCCTTTGTCACCTGGCGCCTGACCGGTGGCGCGGCCCATGTCACCGATCCCTCCAACGCTTCCCGCACGATGCTCTACGACATCCACAAGCGCGGCTGGAGCGAGGCCATGTGCGACCTCATCGGCGTACCCATGGCGGTGCTGCCCGAGGTCAAGCCGAGCGCCCACATCTACGGCACCACAGCGGGTGTGCCTGGCCTGCCCGATGGCATCCCGGTGGCCGGAATCGCGGGCGATCAGCAGTCGGCGCTCTTTGGTCAGCTCTGCACCCGCGTCGGCATGGCGAAGTGCACCTATGGCACCGGCGCGTTCCTGTTGATGAACACCGGCGCAGAGGCCGTCAACTCCAACCATCGGCTGCTCACCACCGTCGCGTGGCACGTCGGCGACGAGTTCAGCTACGCGCTCGAGGGCAGCGTCTTCATCGCGGGCGCGGCGGTGCAGTGGCTGCGGGACGGACTGGACGTCATCGAGAGCGCGCCACAGATCGAAGCGCTGGCCGCGTCGGTGCCCGACACTGGCGGCGTGACGTTTGTGCCCGCGCTCGCCGGCCTCGGCGCGCCGCACTGGCGTGAGCACGCCCGCGGCATCCTGACCGGGCTGACCCGCGGCACCACACGCGCGCACGTCGCCCGGGCGACGCTCGAGGGCATCGCGATGAGCTGCGCCGACCTGCTCGAGGCGATGGAGAAAGACCTGGGCCACCAGCTCACGGAGCTGCGGGTCGACGGTGGCGCCTCCGCCAATAACTTACTGATGCAGATGCAAGCGGACCTGTTGGGCTGCGATGTGGTGCGTCCCGAGGTGATCGAGACGACCGCGCTGGGTGCGGCGATCCTCGCCGGCATTGGCGCTGGGATCTTTGAGAGCGTCGAGGCGGCGCGGGAGACGTGGCGCGAGCAACGCCGCTTCACGCCAGGCGCCGACGCGGCCGCGAGCACGGCCGCGCTGCGGCGCCGTTGGGCAGACGCCGTCGCCAAAGCTTAGGTCGCCGATCCTTGGCGCACTCAGACGAGGGCCGCCAAGGAGCGCTCGGGCGCGACGCGGTGATCGCAGCGATCCGTCCGCGGGTTAGACGAGCAACCCACGTGCCCGCGCCCAGCGCTCGAACGCGTGCGTGAGCGCCTCAAACGAGGGCACCTCGAAGTAGTCCGTCTGGATCTCGGTGGTGACAAACGGCCGCGCCGCCATCGCGTCGAGATCGAAGGGGTGCACCGTCACGCCCGGCGAGAGCGCGTGAGTCAGCTCACCGATGGAGCTGATGAGGCCAGCGCCAAACGCGCGCAGCGCTCCCTGCTCACGAATCAGACCAAACTCAACTGTGAACCAGTAGATCCGCGCGAGCGCAGCGACGTCTGCGTCGTTCGCATCGCGCCCGGCCTCGCCGAAACGCTGAAAAAACTGGCAGAAAGCGGGCAGCGTCAGCAAAGGCACGTGGCCGAATTGGTCATGGAAGAGGTCCGGCGCTGGGGTGTAGTCCAGATCGGCGCGGCGCCGAATGAAGTCCGTCGCAGGGAACCGGCGCGTCGCCACGAGCTCGAAGAAGGGCCGCTCAGCGACCAGCCCCGCCACACGCTCCAGGCGCCAGCCCGTCAACCGGTCGAGGTTCTTGGAGAGGGTTCGCAGACTCGGGATGCGGCCGCTCTCAAAGCCGGCGAGATCAAGGCCATCAAGCACGGGTTGGCAGGCCGAGCGAGCGAGGCGGGGCCGCTGCCGATCGTACAATAACTGCCACGTCGCCTCTTCTTCTGCGGTATAGGTGGGGCGTGGCGGTAGTTCGTGCACGGCAAGTCCTGCGAGAGTGGGCGGCCCCTTGTAGCGATCTACGCGCTCCGCGCCAAGTCCACGCCGCGCCATGTTCAAGGTGAATCGACGAGACAGCGCGCGGTGGTGGCGACCCTCATCCCGGTCAGCGGCTGACTTTTCTTGGCAGGCGCGCCGAGCGAGCCATACTCGTCCCTGGAGGATTTCGCTGATGCGCCGAAGACTGCTGATACGTTTACTCGCACGTGTGCTGACCCGAGGGTTGGTGCTGACCGCGTTGCTGCTCGCGACGCCGGTGCACGCCGCCGCGCCGTTCAAAGACGCGACTCGACCGATCAAGGCCGTGGTGATTGGTGGCTCCATCTCGATGTATTATCGGGGCAACTACGGCGACTTCCTGCAACACGGCTGCAAGAACCTTGAGGTGGTCAATCGGGCCAAAGTCGGCGCGGGTGGCCCTGCCCTCGTCAAGCAGCTGCGCAAGGCGGTGCTCGGCGACCGCAAGCTCATGGCGCAGGTGAAGGGCAAGCATCCGTGGCTGCTCTTTCAAGGTGGGCTCAACTCGGTGTTCTCGCCGGAGATGACCTCGGAGAATCTCGCCAAGATGTTCAAGCTCGCCAAGTCGAGTGACTTCCAAACCTTCGCGTTGACGCTGACGCCGTGGGGCGACGCGTCTGACAAGCGCTTTGTGGGGTTTGAAGGGGTGTTCTACGTGCGCGCGACCAAGCACATCAACCAGTTCCTGCTCGGCAAGTTGACCCCAGATCAAGCCCTGGGTGCGCGCGCGAAGGGGCGACCGCACGAGTGGATGAAGGGCGAGGTGCCCGACCGCGCGGTGGACGTCTTTCACTCCGGTCTACGCGACGGTGGCGCGACGTTGCTGCCCGCGGCGCCGCTCGAGCGCCGTTTCTCGCACAGTCGGTATCGAAAACGTGTCAAACAACAAGCGCAGCTCGTCGCAGAGGCGCGAGCCGTGCCGCGTAACTTCCTGAAGAAGTCCTACCGCGACTTCGATCACATCCACCCCAACAGCTCCGGACACCGGCTGCTCGCCGTCGCGGTGTGCGCCAAGGCGCCGGCGTCGTGGGGTTGTGACTGCGCCCGCATCAAGCGGTCCGTATTCAAGGGCCACGTGATGGACCCGAAGTAGCATGCAGCACCGTCTCGCCCCACTGATGCTCATCGCCCTCCTCGTGAGCTGTGGTGCCGCCGCGCCGAGCGGCGCGGCTGGCGTGACGCAAAAAAACGCCGAGAAACCGAAGTCCCGGGCGTCGCATCGGCGGGTCCGGGCGCTTACGCAGCGGCCCGCCGCACCTCGCCAGGCCGCGGCGGCCGACGACGGCGGCGGGCTACGCTCCGAGCTGCTCCATCTGCCGATCTACGACCCGTCCGGCCAAGCGATGCGCCCGTTTCACGCCGCGCTCGCCCGGGCTGCGGCCGGACGAGGTCAGGCCCGCATCGCGTTCTGGGGCGCGTCGCACACCGCCGCCGATCTCTGGACCGGCCACGTGCGCCGCGAGCTGCAGCTCGCCTATGGCGACGCTGGCCACGGCTACATGATGCCCGTGCGCTGGCACCTGGGGTTGCGCCACCAAGACGTCAACGTCAAGGCGTCGACGGGCTGGCAAGTCTCCCGCTACCGACAGGTCGACCCCGTGCCCGTTGGCGACTACGGCTATGGCGGCGTCGCCGTCTCCAGCGACGATCCCGAGCAGTGGATCACGTTCTCAACGTGCACCGACAACGTCTGCGGCCGAAAAGCGGAGGTCGTTGAGGTGTGGGTGCGCAATGAACCCAAGGGCGGCACGCTGCTGGTGACGATCGATGGCGTGACCCGCAAGCTCTCGACGCAGGGCAAGCGGCGCGCGGCGCAGGAGCATCGTTTCGAGCTGCCCGATGGCGCGCACACCGTGGATATCCGGCCCGCTGGCGATGGTCCGGTGTTGCTCTACGGCGTGGTGATGCAGCGCAAGGTACCCGGGGTGATCCTCGACCAGATGGGGATTCCAGGCATGCGCGGCGAGATCGTGCTGCACTGGCGCGAGCAGAACTGGCGACGGCACGTGCAGCGACGGGCGCCCGACCTGCTGGTCCTGGCCTACGGCACCAACGCCGTCGGTGACACCCATCGACCCATTCGTCAGTTCGTGGCGAATTGGCGGCGCGTGCTGCAGCGGCTCAAGCGTGCCGCGCCTGGGGCCTCATGCCTCCTGGTCGGACCTACCGATCGCCCCCACAAGGCCGACAGCCACGGCGTGCGGCGCCATCGGCAGCAGCAAGACCTGGTGATCGCCGCGCAGAAGCAAGTCGCGGCGGAGTTCGGTTGTGGCTTCTGGGACGCGGCGGCGGCGATGGGTGGTCGCGGCGGCATGCTGAGGTGGGTCGCCGCAGGGTTGGCGCGCGGCGATCATGTGCATCTCAGCCGCGAGGGCTACGCGCTCAAGGCGGAGCGCTTTCTGTGGGCGTTGCTGCAAGGCGTGCCGCCGCGAACGGCCCGCAGCGCTGCGGTTTCAGCGCCGGCGCTGCCCTAGCGCGCGGTTTTGGCGGCGAGATAGGCGCGCAGACCAGCCATCCAGGTGCCGTAGATCGCCTTGCCCAGCGTGCGCTGACCCAGCGGGGTCAGGTGGCCGTAGTCAGCCCAGCCCAGACCTTGCTTGACCCACCGCCCCATGGCGCCGTCGCCCCCCATGAGCCCGCGGCTATCGAGGAAGGCGCACCCGGTCTTTTCGGCGACGCTGCGCTGCCAGGCGATCAGTCGAATGGTGTTGGGATCGCTGATGATCTTGCCGCGCTTCTTCTTGCCGTGGTCGGTCGGGCCGATGATGAGGCAGGCTTCGCGCGCGCCAAGTCGCAAGCGACCGATCACGTTGACATAGCGATCGACGTAGCGCGCCTCCGTGATCTTGTCGCCGCGCGAGTTGCCGCCATAGTTGAACACGACCAGCGCCGCAGGCCGATGCTGCAGCTGGCCGGCCATGTGTGCCGCGTCACTGTTGAGCCAGCGCCGCGCGCGTGCGCCGACGACACCGAGGCTGTCGTACGTGATGCCCTCCGTGCGCTCAAGCGCGGCGCCGTACACACGGACGCGACCGCGGGTGACCCGCACCCGAATGTCGTGGGGGCCGTCCGGCAGGTCCCACGAGCGATAGGTGTCCCGACCACCACCCACCAGCTTGATGACCTCGGTCTTGCCGTCGATCCGGACCTGGAGCGCGCCCGCGGCCACGCCGCGCCAGAACAGCTCGAAGCGATTCGCCCGCGCGCCCGACCCCGCCTTGGTGGTGCGCACACGGAAGCTGGCGCCGGCCCGACCGATCGCGGCGCCGCCCGCGTAGCCATAGGCGCCATCTCGCAGGCCGCCGCCGAGATAGTTCCGCACCTTCCACTGCTCGTTGGTGGTCCACCGCACGCCCTTGCGGCGGTACCACTGCGTGCGCGAGGCGGCGAGCAGATAGCCGTGACCGCCGTCGCCAAAACGGCGCTGCAACAACACCCGCAGCACGTGACTGATGCCGTCGTTGGCGAGGTGAGAATCGCCGTAGTGGCGGATGCGCACGTGTTTGCGTGTGCCGCGCGCGCGGGCCGCCAGCGCCTGCCAGAAGACACGCAGGCGCGCTGGATGTTCGAGCATCACGAGCGGTTTGCCGATCGTGGCGTCGCTAATGCGCAGCGCCAGCGGCAAGGGCGGATCGGCGACGCCAACCTTCGGAGCTGTCGCCGGCGTCGCCTTCATCGGCGGCGCACCGTGTTCGCCTTGCGCGCCAGGGGCTGCCAGCGCGGCCGAGGCGGCGGGACCAACGGCCGCCTCAGCACGCCGTGCAGCCGGACGAGACCCAGACGCCGCGGGACCCGCTCGCGACCCTGCGGGGCCAGACCGCGCGGGGAGAGCGGCAGCCGGGCCCGTCGACAGGCTGGGATCGAGCGCCGCCAAGGCCGCCTCTTCCTCTTCGGCGCTGAGCTTCGCGGCGCCGCTCGTGCCGCCAGGCAGCGCGTTCTGCTCTGCGGTCGGCGGTTGCGTAAACGTCACCGCGCGCACGAGCGGGGAGGCGTCGAGCTGTCCAAAGTAGCGATACTCCTCCATGGCTGGATGGGCATACGGGATGAGCCAGAGCAGCGCGAAGACGGCGGCGACACCACCAAACTCACGCAGAGCGGGCCACGGATCGCCCAGGATCACGGGCTTTTCAGCGTCCGTGTCGCTGGCGACGGGGGGCGTAGGCTCGAGCTGCGGGTCAGACATCGGTGCGGGGTCTCTGGGTGAGGGGGACGGGATTCGGCGGGGCTACGGCGACGGAGAGGAGGGTAGGTCAGCACGCGTGGTCAGAACTGGAAGTAGATGAAGGGCACCACGTCCGTCTCGGCGACGGTGGCGACGGCGGCGGCGAGCGCGGCGAGCGCGACACCCTTCGCGGCGACGGGCCATTTGGTGAAGATCCCGGCCAGCTGGTCGACCCAGCGACGCGGGGTCCAGTGGATGCCATAGGCCACGCCAAGCATGACCCAGACGCCCGTGTCGATGCGGGCCAGCCCCCAGCCGTTGGTCAGCAGGTGCGTGGCGTAGGCGGCAGCCTCGGTGAAACCGGGCGCGCGGAAGAGGATGCGCAGGATCACGACGAAGTGGAACGTCAGCGCCACTTTCCACAGGATCTGGTGCCACGGTTGGTCGAACTCGTTGACCCGCCGGCCGTTTCTTCGCACCAGCGTCCGGTTGACGCTGATGGCGAGGCCATGGATCGCGCCGTAGACTACGAACGTCCAGTTCGCGCCGTGCCAGAGCCCGATCAGGATGAGGGTGATCAGCGTGTTGCGATGGGCCATCCAGACCGATCCACGAGAGCCGCCGAGGGGAAAAAACACGTAGTGGCGCAACCAGCCAGCCAGGGTGATGTGCCAGCGGCGCCAGAAACCGGCGACGGTGGTGGCGGCGTAGGGGCGGTCGAAGTTCTCGGGCAGCTTGTAGCCGAGCAGCTGGGCCGTGCCGATCGCGACGTCGGTGTACCCGGAGAAGTCACAGTAGATCTGCATTGTGTACGCGTACAGCGCGATCAGCAGCTCGGGTGAGGAGAACAGATTTGGGTTGGAGAAGGCGCGATCGACGAGGTTCACGGCGAGAAAGTCGGCGACGACGACCTTCTTCACCAAGCCGCGCGCGATTCGAAACAGCGCCGCGCCGACCTGATCGTGGTTGAGCGACACGCCGCGCTGAAACTGGGGCAGCAGATCCGCCGCGCGCACGATGGGCCCCGCCACCAGCTGAGGGAAGAAGCTGACGAAGAGCGCGAACTTGAGCAGGCTCTTCTCGGCGGGGATCTGTTTTCGATACACGTCGACCGTGTAGCTCATGGTCTGAAATGTATAGAAGCTGATACCGACGGGCAGCACGATGTCGTAAAGCGGGATCGCGAGGTCGCCGCCCAGGCCGGTGACCACGCCGGACACCGATTGGAGAAAGAAGTTGGTGTACTTGAAGTAGCCGAGCAGCCCGAGGTTCATGGCCAAGCTGGCGAGCAGCAGACCTTTGCGCTTGCCGACCCGCGCGTCCGGCGTCGCTTCGATGCGCTGCGCGACCCAGAAGTCGACCAGCGTGGAGGCGAGGATGAGCGCGATGAAACGCGGATTCCACGCCATGTAGAACAGGTACGACGCCACCAAGAGGAAGGCGAAGCGAAGCGTCCTCGCCGCCGCGGCGACGGGATCGGAGGCGCCCCGCGCGGCGGATCCAATCGCCCACGACCCGAACACGGTGACGACGAGGAAGACTAGAAATAGGAGGCTGTTGAAGAGCACGGTCGCCCTCAAGACGCGGTCTTCGCCGCTTCAGGGATGAAGCCTTGCGCCGGTGTTCGCGCCCTGTCGGCACAAACGCAGGGGCAAGGGGGGGGGAGGCCAAGCGGCGGCGGCCAGAGGAGGGCGCTGAGGGCGAGCTCAGGGCTACTCGGTCGGCGTCACCACCCAGCGATACATGGCAGCGCGCACCTCAGCCCACGCTTCGTCGTCCATTCGTAAGCGCACAAACTTGACATAGAGCCCGTCGAGAATGGCTTCGAGGCGGTCGAAGAGGGCCAGACGCTCGTCGAGGCGCTCGTCGTCCACGCTCGTCAGCACAGTCGGCAACTTGGCGGCGCCAAAGGTGAACGTCTCGGCAGAGAAAGACACCTCATAGTGCTGCTCGCCATGGTCGACCAGGATCCGCGTCTTCGCCACTTTCTTGCCGGTTCTAAGGGCCGTTCGCGCTTCTTCAGCCTGCGTCGGCGCGTCGGATTTGACGGTGTTGCCGTCCGCGCCCAGCCCCGGGGCCTCCAGCACCAAGCTCTGACCGAAATCGACCGCGACCGCGCCGATGTTCTCAAGCTCGATGTGCGTGCTGTTGCGCTCCGACTCGAACCACAGCCAAGTCAAGAACTCGCGGCCAAGCCAGCTGGTGCGATCGGCGTTGTCATTGGCGCTCATTTGGGGCTCCGTTGCAGATGCGTGTGACCGACGTTCAACGACCGGCGAGGTGAAAACGCTCGGATTCGAGGGACTCGAGGCGCTCAAGGTCTTCTTCGCTCATGCCACGCAACCACAGCACCGTGATCGCGCCGACGGGGCGCAGCGACAGCGAAAACGTCTTCTCAAAGAGCTCAACAAACGTACCTGCGATGGTCTTTGAGGTCGAGAACAGGCGCAGCTCGCCCGATCCGATGTTCCAGGCGGCCTCGATCAACTGCATGCGGGCGAGGCTGCGGACTCTCAGGTCCTTCTTCACCTCCACCTTGATCTGGTCACGCTCGGTCTTGGTGAACTTGTCGCGCTGCAGCTTCTTCATCCGGTCCTTTTCGACGGCGATGAGGTGGGCCTTGAGCGTCACGGCGGGGATCTTGAGCGTGTCGATGCGCATGCGCAGCACGACGACGCCGCTGGACTCGATCACCTCAGCGGGCACCCACGAGCTCTCGAATGCGTCGTCGAAACGCACCCAGCCGGCGGACATGTCCTCCTCGCTGTGGGGCTGAATCTCCCGGAATCCGTTGGCCTCAAGCGCGTCGGCCCACGTCTGCTCGACGGCCTCTTCGGGCAGCTCGCCCAAGGTGACAAAGCGGCTGTAGCTAGCAGAACCGTTGAGTAAGCCCATGGCGACCTCCTGAGGCTGCGGCGGCAGCGCGGCTGGCATAGTCGACGAGACCAGGGATTGCAATGCGGACGAGGAGATGAGCGGCGGACGCACCTCGACGTGTCCGACGGGCCGAACTACGCGCCCGAGATATCGGGCAGCGCGCGCTTGCCGCTGCGGCGCGCGGCGAGAAACGCGTCGATCTGGCGCCAGAGCGCGGCGCGCACGACGTCCCGCTCCTGAAAGAGCTCATGGCGGGCGTTCGGGATCTGCACGAAGGTGCCGCGTGGCAGCCGCGCAGCAAACGCGCGGATCGCCGCCGGTGGCACGAGGGAGTCGAGGGCGGGGGCGACCAGCACACACGGCGTCTGGATCCGTTCAGCAAATCCGGGCGCGCAGACCAACGCGAGCGAGTTCAGGGCTGCGCGCAACCAAGCGATCGTCGCGCCGCCGGTGATCAAGTCCGGCTGGGCGTCGAGCAGCGCGAGGTAGCGTTCGAACCTGTCGCGGTCCTGGGTCAGCGCGTTGCCTTCGAAGACCCGGCCTGCCGCCTCGGAGCTGCCCGGAACAAACCGCTCGCCTTGACCGAACGCGACGAGGAGCTCGGCCCCGATCCGCACCAGCGGCAGCGGCGCAGGCAGGGTGATCCCGAGCATGGGCGCCGACAGGACGAGCGCGCCGAAGCGACCAGGGTGGTCGTGCGCCGAGCGCAGCGCGATGTGGGCGCCCATCGAGTGCGCGAAGACGACGGGGCGGTCGAGGCTGAGGTGCGTGGCGAAGGCGTCCAGATCCTGCACATACCGCTCAAAAGTTCGAATGTACCCGCGCCGAGGTCGCCGGCCGACTGGCGTCGATCCGCCCTGGCCTCGCCAGTTCAACGCCCACACCGCAAAGCCACGATCGTGGAGCGCGGCGGCGACCTCGTCGTATTTGTCCGTGGGCTCTCCGCGACCGGGCAGGAGCAGCGCGGGCGCGCCACCGACCAAGGGCCAGCGCTGATAACGCAAACGCGCGCCGTCGCTCGTCTCAAACCAATCCGTCTGCACGCCATCCCCCGTTTGCAGCCGAGCCGCCGGCAGGCCGCCCACACGCCACCGACACGGCCGTGGGACGCGACGTGCGCCCGCTCACGCACTATGGTGCCCGACGTCCGTGCGGCCTCAAGTAACTCTCCCGGTGGCGGGGCGACGGGACCGGCTTGTGTGAGGCGGAACGTGCCCCTACACTCCGCCGCCACTGGGGGTCCACGCGGAAATGACCCTCGCCCAGAGACCGCGCAACGAATCGCCGTGGCCGCGGCAGCCGCAGCGACGCCGCCAACCCGAGCTGAGAGACAAGATTATGAGCCTGAAAGACCGAATCGCCTCCAAGCAAGCCCACGTCGCCGTCGTCGGACTTGGCTACGTTGGGCTGCCGCTGGCCGTCCGGATCGCCGAGGTTGGGCTGCGCACCTACGGCATTGACATCAATGGTCCGCGTGTCGCCCGCATCAACGACGGCATCAGCGACATCGGCGACGTCGACAGCGCCGACTTGGCCCCGCTGGTCTCGGCCGGCCTGCTGAGCGCGCACACCGACTTCAGCGTGATCGCCCAGGCTGACGCGGTGATCATCTGCGTGCCGACCCCGCTTGGAAAGACCAAGGATCCGGACATCTCCTTCATCGTGAAGGCCACTGAGGCGGTGTCGCCCCACATCAAGCAGGGTCAGCTCTTTGTGCTCGAGTCGACCACGTACCCCGGTTTCACGACCGAGGTGCTGGCCCCCATGCTCGAGCAAGAGAGCGGCCTGACCGCGGGGGTGGACTTCCACGTCGCCTTCTCGCCCGAGCGCATCGACCCAGGTAACGAGAAGTACGGCGTCCGCAACACGACCAAGATCGTCGGCGCGATGACGGAGGCCGGCGGCGAGGCCGTGCAGGCGCTCTACAACGCGTTCATCGACACCGTCATGATCGTCTCAAGCCCGAACGCGGCCGAGATGGTGAAGTTGCTCGAGAACACGTTTCGGGCCGTCAACATCGGCCTCGTCAACGAGCTCGCGGTGATGTGCAACAAGCTCGGCCTCAACACCTGGGAGGTCATCGACGCCGCGGCGACCAAACCGTTCGGCTTCATGCCGTTCTACCCAGGCCCGGGCTTGGGTGGTCACTGCATCCCGATCGATCCGCTCTACCTGAGCTGGAAGCTGCGCAGCCTCAACTATCAGGCCCGTTTTATCGAGCTGGCCGACAACATCAACACCGGCATGCCGGCCTACGTGGTGCGGTTGGTGCAAGACGCGCTGAACGACGTCTGCAAGGCGACCAAGGGCGCGCGGCTGCTGGTGCTGGGTGTGGCGTACAAGAACGATATCGATGACTACCGCGAGTCACCTGCCATCGACATCATCGATCTGCTCAAGGGCAAAGGCGCCAAGGTCGACTTCTACGATCCCTACGTGCCGTCGTACATCGAAGAGGGGGTCGCGCACCACGGCATCCCCGATCTGGCGGAGCTGGAGAGCTACGACGCGGTTGTGCTCACCACGCACCACAAGGTTTTTGACTACGCCGAGGTGGTGCGCCGCGCCCAGCTGGTCGTCGACACCCGCAACGCGACGCGTGGGCTGACGGAAGGCCGCGAGAAGATCACGCTGCTGTAGCCTCAGCCCAAACAACAACCCTATGGTGAATCCAAGCTCAGCCCGCAGCCCTGCGCCAAGCGCGAGCCGCCGCGAACTCCTTGTGCGGTGGAGCGTCGGCCTCGCCATCGGCGCGCTATTTACTTGGTTATCCGCGCGAAATTGGCCGATCGATAAGCTCTTCTCGGGGACGCTGACGCTTGGCGCAGACCGCTCGGGGGCGCACAGCCTCTTGCTCGTCAACGACGCTGGCGCCGTGAACTGGTCCCTTCGCCTGTGGAATCTGGGCGGCTATCTCGGCTGCCTGTTTGTCATCCACTGGCTGCGCGTCCTGCGCTGGCGGCCCCTGTTGCTGGCCTTCGCGCCGGCGCCGCTGCGGGTCGTCAACCGCATCGGCGCGGTCGGGTTCATGGCGGTGTTCATGCTGCCGCTGCGGCTCGGCGAGCTGGTGCGACCGTGGCTCACGCACGACGACACCGGGATCCCGTTCGGCACCGGGCTGTCCACGATCGCGGTGGAGCGTGTCGTCGACGGCCTCATGGTCACGCTGCTGCTGTTTGCCGTGCTGGTGCAGGTGCCCGACACGCAGCTCGAGCGCTACCCGCAGCTGTTGGTCGGGGCCTATGGCGCGCTGAGTGTCTTCGGGGGCGCGACGGTGGTCCTGCTCGGCACCCTCGTCGCCCGCGCGTGGACGCTGCGCCTGCTGCGCAGCCTGATCGGCGTCGTCTCGGTAGGGCTGGCCAACAAGATCATCGGCCTCGTCACCACCTTCATCGACGGGCTCTCGGTGCTGAAGAGCCCCGTGGCCGTGTTCTCATTCCTCGGCATGACGGTGCTGTACTGGGGCATAGTCGGCTTTGGCGTCTGGCTCATGGCCATCGGTTTTGGCTTGGACGTGCCGCTCATCGCCGGCTACACCATGATGTGCTGCCTCGTCGTCGGGATGATGATCCCCAACTCGCCCGGCAACGTCGGTTCGTTCTGGTATTTCATGTTGCTACCCGCCGGACTATACGGCGTCGACACCGAGAGCCCGCGCGCGATCGGGTTCGGTTTGGGCGTGTGGTTCGTGCAGACGGCGCTCGTCTGCCTCGTCGGCGCGTGGGGGCTCTGGGCGCGGGCGCGGGCCCAGCTGGCGGCGAGCGCGCATCCCGATGGTCCCGGTCGGGCACATGCCGATGGCGTGGTGCGTGACAGTTCCAGCGCGCATGAGTAGCCTCGCACCGCCATGATTCAGGGTTTCCCCAGATCTTTCGGTCCCTACGAACTGCTCCGACCGCTGGGTCGCGGCGGGATGGCCGAGGTGTTTCTCGCGCAGGCAAAGACCGCGCGAGGCGACGCTAGGCTCGTCGCCCTCAAGCGCATGCATGCCGGGGTGAGTGAAGACACCGGCGCGGTCGAGATGCTGGTAGCCGAGGCCCGTCTCGCGATGCGTTTCGACCACGAAAACATCGCGTCGAGCTTCGAGCTGGGCTGTCATGACGGCGCCTACTACATCCTCATGGAGTACGTAGACGGCCTGGATCTCGGGGCTGTAGCGCGCTTGGCGGAGTCGCTGGGCGAGCGGATGACGCCAGCGGCGTGCGCCTTCTCGGCGCTGGGTGTGGCGCGAGCGCTATCACACGCCCACGAGCTGACCGACGACAGCGGCGCTCATCTTGGCGTCGTCCATCGTGACGTGAGCCCACAGAACATCCTGGTGAATCGTCGCGGCGAACTGAAGCTGATCGATTTCGGCGTGGCCAAGGTCGCGTCGCGGATCCAGCAGACCATGGCCGGGGTCATTAAGGGCAAGTACGCCTACATGTCGCCCGAGCAGGCCAGCGCCGAGAAGATCGATGGGCGCAGCGACGTCTTCAGTCTGGGGATCTGCCTACACGAGTGGATCACGGGCGAGCCGTTGTTTCGCGGCCCCAACTTGCTGTCGCCGTTCGCGATCCTGCTCGCCGTTCGGGAGCAGCCGGTGGCGCGGGTCGACGCGGTCGTGCCAGAGGCGGGCTCTGAGCTGGCCGACATCGTGGCGCGCTGCTTGTCGCGTGATGTCGCAAAGCGGTTCCCGTCCGCCACAGCGCTCGGCGACGCCCTCGAGGACTGGCTGCGACGCCACGCGGCGGGCTACGGGCCCGAGGCGCTGCGTGACTACGTCACGGACCTGTCGATGCGTGCGCCGGGGGGCACCGTGCCGCAGCGCTCTTTGGCGACGCCGCCGATGTCGAAGATGCTGAGCAGCGAGTTCGCGCCGTCAGAGCTCAGCGTCGTGGCGCGATCGCCGCTAGAGACGGGCCTGCCGCCGACGCGACGGCCAGCCGCACCCGGCCTTGGGCCTCCGTCGCTCGGGCTCGGTGCGACCCGCGCACCAGCCCAACCACCGCGCGAAGCGGCGATTGCAGCGGGCCCGCCGCCCTTGACGCCGCTGCCGCCGCCGGCGCAACGACGAGGTCTGCGACGGCCCAGCCGCCGCACGGTCATGCAGCTGCTCTGGGTGGGATTGGCCGCGCTGGTGTTCTCTGCAGGGTGGTCGATCGTCGCGACGATCAAGCGGCTCGACGTCTTCTAGCCCACCACACGGCCCGCTTCGATCAGCTGATCAACTGGGGCGCAGGTCGCCGAGGCGCACCTTCAGCTGCATGGCGCCCACGCGCACCTCAGCCTCGCCGCGCCTGATCGCCTCCACCACGCCCTGTTTGCCGGCGAAGAGCCCGGCGATCAGCTCGACGTTGGCGCCCACCGCGAGGCCCACGACCTCCGCTCGCTCGGGGCGAATCTCGTACGGCCGGCCGCCGCCGCCACCCACAGGTCGATCCGGTCCGCGTCCGCGATCTGGGCCACGATCTGGGCCACGGCGTGGGCCGCGATCTGGGCCGCGATCCGGACCGTGACCTGCGCCACGATCTGGGCCGCGACCTGCGCCACGATCTGGGCCGCGACCTGCGCCACGATCCGGGCCGCGGCTGTGGTCCGGCTGCGGTCCGCGATCCGCACCGCGTCCTTGATTGGGTCCACGACGCTGGTCGGGTGCCGCGTCAGGGCCGCCGCCGCTCTGCTGGTTCGCGCCCTGACCAGGGACAGGCCCACGGCCGACGGGCTGAGATGCCGAGGCGCTCGGTGCGTGGCCGTCACCCTGGGGTCGCTCACGGAGCAGCGCCATGGCGCGATCACGCATCGCGCGGCGCTCGGCCGCCTCACGCTCGGCTTCCTCATCGCGCGCGGCCACCCCCGTTCCAGCCGCAGCCAGGATGGGACGATTGGGGCGCGCACGCCACGGAACGGCGGGGCGCGCGGCCTGTTTGGGACGCTCGGGCGCTGGCGCCGCAGCTGCCGTCACGGCGCCGACGGCGGCGCGCGTGTGGGCGTCATCTGCCGCCTGGACCATCGCGCTGAGCCCGTCGGGATCGCGATCGTCAGACCAGGTTAGCGCCTGCAGGCTCGGCCATAACGCGCGCAGCCATGCCGCTACCGCGTCGGTCGCGAGCGCTTCGTCTGCCTCTGCCGCTGCGTGTCCAATTCGCAGCTCAACGCGCCACCCGTCCTCGCCGGCCTCCGCCCACGGCGCCGCCACGGCCGCAGCGCCCGCGACCAGGGTTTCTTGCGCCGACGCCAGCAGGCTGAGGTCGAACCGCGCCTCGGGCGGCAGGCTCAACAGCAGCGCGAGCCCCGTCTCATCCACATGCACGCCGAGGTGTACGTGGCAGCGATCGACGCGCTGCGCTTCGACGGTGTGATCCGCTCGGGTCAGCCGCTCACGCTCATCGGACGTGCGGCACCACGCGACGCGTTGGGCGCGCACGACGTGACCGTTGAAGAAGCTCGGATGGTCGTAGCTGCTCCACAGCTCAAAGCCCTCGGTGTCCACCTCAGCGGACTCCGCGGCACGGCGAAGCAGGTCGAGCAGGCGCATGCGAACACGGCCGCGCTCCAGATTGAAGCGGTTGCTGCGCCACTTTCGTTCGACGTAGGCGTCGAAATCAGTGGCCAGCCAACCGGTAAAACGTTCGTCGAACACGGCCGTTGCTCCCGACGCTACAGGTCAAAGTAGGTGAGCCACGCAGCATGCGCGTCGCTGCGACCCTTGACGACATCAAAGTAGAGCGACTGCAGCCGCTCCGTGATCGGACCGCGTGCGCCCGCGCCGATCGCGCGACGATCCACGCTGCGAACCGGCGTGACCTCGGCGGCCGTGCCCGTCATGAAGACCTCGTCGGCGAGGTACAGCTCGTCGCGCGCAAAAACCCGCTCAACGGCCGGGATTCCAAGCTGTGAGGCGAGCTCGAGGATCGTAGCGCGCGTGATGCCGGCCAGAATGTTGAGCCCAAGCGGCGGCGTGATCAGGACGCCGTCCTTGACGATGAAGAGGTTCTCGCCCGAAGCCTCCGTCACCAAACCGTTCTCGTTGAGCAAGATGGCCTCGCCAAAGCCGTTGCTGAGGGCTTCGCGCTTGGCGAGGATGGAGTTGATGTACTGGCCGGTGAGCTTGGCTTTGGACAGCGTGCCGGCGTGCCCAGGGCGCTGGTACGACGAGATGCAGGCGTCGATGCCTTTGGCGAGCCCGTCGTCGCCGAGGTAGGCCCCCCAACGCCAGGCCGCGATCATCGTGTGAGTTGGATTGGTCGTCGCGCCGATGCCCATCGTGCCTTCGCCCAAATAGATCACCGGGCGTAGGTACCCGCCGGCTAGCTTGTTTGCCTTCAAGGTCGCGACGCAGGCTTCGACGACGGCCGCGCGCGTGAGTCCGATGTCTTTGGCGGTGATGGTGATCAGATGGCAGCTGCCGAACAGACGGTCGATGTGCTCCTGCAACCGAAAGACAGCGCCGACGCCAGGCTTGATTTCGTAGCTACGGATCCCCTCAAACGCGCCGAGCCCATAGTGGAAAGTGTGGGTCAGGTGAGACAGGCGAGCGCGATCGGCGACGACCATCTCTCCGTTCAGCCAGACCATCGTCTCGGGGTTCGACATAGAGTCCTCCAGTGGGTTCGCGAGGGCAGCCTCGACGCAAAGCGGCGGGAGCATAGCCACGGGCACTCGTCGCGGCAACGACTAGGCGGCGGACGGCGCGCGGCGACGACGAATGTGGCGCAACTGCGAGCTTCGCGGTACACCAACCGCCGCCGGAGGTTTCCATGGCCAAGCAACGTCGCGCCGTCGTCATTCTCGCAGCGGGACAGGGTTCCCGCATGAAGAGCAGCACCCCGAAGGTGCTGCACGAGGTGCTCGGCAGTCCGATGATCGCGCACGTCCTGAAGGCAACGACCGCGCTCGCGCCGGAGCGAATCGTCGTCATCACGGGCCATGGCCGCGCCGCTGTCGACGACTGGGTCGCGCAGTGGGCGATCGAGAACGCCGCGCTGCTGGGCAGCTGTGCCGTGTCGTGCATCGAACAGGTCGCGCCGCGCGGGACCGGCCACGCCGTGCAGTTCGCGCTGCCGACGCTGGCCGAGGTCGACGAGGCCCTCATCCTCTATGGCGACGTGCCGCTGCTCCGTGTGCAAACGCTGGAGGCCCTGCTCGCAGCCCGGAAAACTGGGGCCATCAGCCTGTTGGCCGGCAATCTGAGCGATCCCTCCGGATACGGCCGGGTGTTGCTCGACGCCGAGGGTCGGGTCGCGCGGATCGTGGAACACGCCGACGCCACGGCTGCCGAGCGTGATGTGCAGCTGGTCAACGCTGGGATGATGGCGGTGGACGCAGCCTTCCTGCGTGGGGCGCTCGGCCGCCTCGACGACAACAACGCCCAGGGTGAGCTGTACCTAACGGATTTGCTTGAGATCGCGACGCAGGACGGCCTCCCTGGGGCGGTCCACATCGCCAGCGACACCGCCGAGCTGCAGGGCGTCAACACCCGCGCACAGTGCGCCGAGGCGACCGATACGCTGCGTCGCCGAGTCATCGAAGCGCATATGGCCGCCGGCGTCGCGATCGAGCGGCCTGAGCTGACCTGGATCGAGTCTGACGTCGCGATCGGGCAAGACAGCATCATCCGTGGCGGCGTCGAGCTCCGTGGCCGGACGACGCTCGGTGCGTTCGTGGAGGTCGATCGGGGCTGCGTCTTGCGGGACACGGTGGTCGGCGATCGCGTCCATCTCAAGCCGTACACGGTGGCTGAAGGGGCGCTCATCGGCGACGCGACGGCCGTCGGCCCGTTCGCGCACCTCCGGCTCGGCACCGATCTGCGGGCCGGGGTGAAGGTGGGCAACTTCGTTGAGACGAAGAAGGCGCTGCTACACGACGGCGCCAAAGCGAGCCACCTCAGCTACTTGGGCGACTGCGAGATCGGCGCCGGCAGCAACATCGGCGCCGGTACGATCACCTGTAATTATGACGGCGTGAACAAACACCGCACCGTCCTCGGCGCGGGTGTCTTCATCGGCAGCGACTCGCAGCTAGTCGCGCCCGTCACGCTCGGCGACGGCGCCTACGTCGGGGCGGGCACCACCGTCGTCAAGGACGTGCCTGCCGGGGCGTTGGCGGTCGCCCGAGCGCCGCAACGTAACATCGAGGGCTGGGTCGCCCACAAGAAGGCACGCCAAGCGGCGGTCCTGGCGGCGCGGGTCGATTCGAAATAAACGTTCTTGCCGCAGAAAACCACTAAGCTGACTGGGAATCCAAATGCCGCCGCCGCGCTGGCAGCGAACGGAGTGTTGTATGTGTGGAATCATTGGCTATGTCGGTCACCAAGAGGCCTCTGCCGTCATCGTTGAGGGCTTGCGCCGGCTGGAGTACCGCGGCTACGACTCCGCGGGTGTCGCCATCTTGAACGGCGGGATCCACTTGCGTCGCGCCGTCGGCAAGCTCATCAACCTCGCCGACAGCCTCGCCGCGCTGCCCTTGAACGGGTCGGTCGGGGTGGGGCACACGCGCTGGGCCACGCACGGTCGGCCCACAGAGCCCAACGCTCACCCCCACGTGGTCGGTCGCATCGCGGTGGTCCACAACGGCATCATCGAAAATCACCACCAGCTGCGCGCCCGCCTGGTGGCGGATGGTCACGTGTTTTCGTCGGAGACAGACACGGAGATCTTTAGCCATCTCATCAACGCAGGCGTGAGCAAGGGGTTGAGTCTTGAGGACGCCGTCTGCGCGGCGACGAAGGATGTCAGCGGCGCCTACGCGATCGCCGTGCTCGACGTCGACCATCCAGAGTGTGTGGTGGTCGCCAAGCAGCAGAGCCCCCTGATTCTGGGCGTCGGCGCAGGCGAGACGTTCTGCGCGTCGGACATCCCGGCGATTCTGATGCACACGCGCGACGTGATCTTCATGGAGGATGGCGACATGGCGATCCTCACCCGCGACGGCTACGAGCTGAGGCGCTTCGAGACCGGCATCAAGGTTGAGCGAGCGGTGACACGGATCGAGTGGAGCGCGGTCGCCGCCGAGAAAGATGGCTACGAACACTTCATGCTCAAGGAGATCCACGAGCAGCCGCGCGCGATCACCGACACGATCCGAGGTCGCATCAGCATGGCCGACGGCGACGTGTATTCGGAGGGCATGGAGATCACGCGTGAAGATCTCGCCAATCTGCGCCGAATCGTGATCATCGCCTGTGGTACGAGTTGGCACGCGGCGCTCATCGGCAAGCAGTACATCGAAGAGGCGACCCGCATCCCCGTTGAGGTCGATCTGGCGAGCGAGTTCCGCTACCGCAACCCCATCGTCGACTCACGCACCCTGGTCATCGCGGTCTCGCAGTCTGGCGAGACCGCGGACACCCTCGCCGCGCTCAAGGAATCGCAGCGACGTGGCGCCCGCGCGGCGGCCGTCGTCAACGTCATCGGCTCATCCATCGCCAGGGCTGCGGGCAACGTGCTGTACACCCACGCGGGGCCGGAGATCGGGGTCGCGAGCACCAAGGCGTTCACGACACAGATGGCGGCGCTCTACCTCATCGCGGTGCGTTTTGGCCGCATTCTGGGCACGCTCAACGCCGATCAAGGCCGCGCGCTGTTGACGGATTTACTGGCCGTGCCCGGTGATGTCGCGCGCGCCATCGAGCTGAGCGGCGCCGCCCGAGACATCGCCAAGACCTACGTCGGCGCGACGAGCGCGCTGTATCTCGGCCGCGGCCTGCTGCACCCGATCGCGCTGGAGGGGGCGCTCAAGCTCAAGGAGATTAGCTACATTCACGCAGAGGGATACGCGGCCGGCGAGATGAAACACGGCCCGATCGCCCTGGTAGACGAGTTCACTCCGACCATCATCGCGGCGCCGCGGGGCCCGACCTACGAGAAGACGTGCTCCAACCTACAAGAGGTCGCGGCGCGCGGTGGGGCGGTGATCGCGATCGGCGATGAGGACGACGATGAGCTGCGCAGCATGGCGGACGCGTATCTGCCCGTGCCCCGATCGACGCCGTGGACGGCGCCGTTCGTCTCGGTCATCCCGATGCAGCTGTTGGCCTATCACCTCGCCGATCTCAAGGGCACGGACATCGACCAACCGCGCAACTTGGCGAAGAGCGTGACGGTCGAGTGACGCTCAGTAGTCGTCCAGATCGTCCCGGCCATCGTGGCCCTCACGCCCTCGGCGGGCCTCGTTGACGACATCAGCAGCGGCGTCGGCGGCGACTTCGGCGGCGGCCCGAACAGTCGTCGCGGCCGCGTCGGCGACCCGCTCCACCAAACTCGTCAGGCTGCGCCGGCCGAGTCGATGCCTGAGCCGCTTCTCGGGCTCCTCGGGCGCGCCTTCACCGGCGACGCTCCGCTCACGCCCTTCTGCGCCGCCACCGCGTACGCCCGGGCTGCTCGACCGGAGATCGGCGCCGCCCGCTTCTGCGTGCGGGTCGGCATCCTCGCCCAGGCCGGCGTCGCTGGTCGCGCCAAGATCGGCCTCAGCGTCCTCCGCGTCCTCCTCCGTCGCGCGCCAGTACCAGGGTTTCTTGCGCGGCTCGACCTTGACCTTCGGCTTCGCGCCACCCCGCACATTGGCGCGGAGCGTGCCGTCCTCATTCGGGATGAACCGCACCTCGAGACGGATCTCGAACGACACGGCGGTGAGGATTTTTGCGAGCTCTTCGCCGACGTCGAGATGATCAAGGAACGTCCGCAGCTCACGGCCGACCAACGCCATCGCTTCGGTCTTAGTCGCGTCGACCTGTTCCATCGTGCTCGCGATCAGCTCTTTCGGCACCGCGGCGGCGACCACGGCGCGCAGGCCCTCTTCCGACGTGATCAGGCGCGTCAGGCGGGCCGCGATGTTCTGGCGTAGCTTGTCGTGTGTCGGATCGACGCCGTGGCTTGAGGGCGCACCGGCATGGGGTTCAAACGTCTCGTCGGTCGACATGATGCGCCCTCCTGCCAACATGGCTTTGAGCCAACCTAGGATCGAAGTCGCGACGCGGCGCGTCAAGCGGCCAACTAATCGCCCGGTAATGCGGCGTCCGCGACGGTTTGCGCCGCGCATGACCGAGGCCGTCGCCCGTCACAGCTCCGCACCGACGGAGGCGACTCTGAGGCTGTGTACGCCTTCGGCGGCGGAAACCGGGGCGCTGTGACCCCATCGCCGCGGGCCCAACGACCGCAGCGATTGCACCGCAGCGGTGCTGTGGCTAGTCTCGGTCATATCCAGCGGCGTCAGTTTTCGCATGTCCGCTATCGATCGCCAAACAGGAGACACGCCATGCTGCTCGAAGCCACCAAGCGTGACCCGTTCAAGACAAACGGAGTCGTCGTCGGAATCGTCGTCGACAACAAGGACCCGAAGGGTCACTACCGCGTGAAGGTCAAGTTCCCGTGGGTGTCCGAAGCGGGCGACTACGCCAGCAGCGTCAGCGACAAGGAAGACTTCCGCTCGACCTGGTGTCGCCTGACCTCATTCATGGCGGGCTCGCGCAAGGGTGAAGATCTGCGCGGCTCGTTCTTCCTGCCCGAGGTCGACGACGAGGTGCTGCTGGCGTTTGAGCACGCCGACCTGCGCCGCCCCTACGTCATCGGTTCGCTCTACAACGGCGTCGACAAGCCGATTCACGACAACGAGAGCCAGAGCGGCGAGAACAACTTCCGCTCAATCCGCTCGCGTGACGGCCACATGCTGCAGTTCGTCGACGACAACAGCGGCGACCAGCGCTTGATTCTGCAGAACTTGGTGCAGTCCGCGGACACGGTCAAAGCGCCGCGGGAGCGTGACGGCCACTGGATCTGCCTCGATCAGTCCGGCAGCGTCGACCAGATCGAGATCTACGATCACACCCAAGAGCACTACATTCTGATCGACACGAAGAACAAGAAGATCACCATCGAGTGTGTCACCGGCGACATGGACATCCTCGTCGAGAAGACGATCACCATGAAGTGCACCGACCTCAAGGTGGACGCGTCGAACAACATCGAGATGAAGGCCGGCAGCAACGTCGAGATCGAGGCGGGCAGCACCATGAAGCTCAAGGCCGGCAGCTTGATCGAAGAGAAGGCCGGCAAGATCACGCTGAACTAGCGTCCGCCAAGCCTATTCGCTGCGGCCCATCCGGTAGTCCCGGGTGGGCCGTAGTTATTTCGAGGGCCGTGACGATATACTGCGGGCCGCATCACCCGTCCGCACCGACGGGCAACCGCAGGGGAACCGCGCCGCATGGCTGACTTGCGCAAGGGATATTGGGTTGAGCTGCTGCCGACGGAGCGATCCGACGGTCAGCTGGTGATCGCGTTCATCGCGCGGCGCACGTTCACGATCCCCGACGATGACGCGACGATTCAGCCCCTGGAAGACGATGATCAGCCGCCGATGCTGGAGGCCGATCGCTACGACGACGGCGACGCCGAGACGGCCGCGCCGACGCTGGAGAGCGATCTGGTCGCGGAAAAAGCGCGCTGCGACGTGATCGTGGTGGGCAAGACGTATGCGCCGAGCGGCAAGCCCACGCGCGAGTGGGAGTGCGCGATCCGCGTCGGCACCGTGCTGCGCCGACTGCGCGCGCTCGGGCCCCGGCAGGCGCATTACACCCGGCCACTCAAGAAGGACGGCAAGCCCGTGCCGCAGCCGCCGCGCTTCTCGGAGCCGACGCCGGTCAAGGAGGTGCCGCTCAGCATGGCGTATGCGTACGGCGGCCAGACGTGGGTGATCCCGGACGCGCAGACGCTCGCGATCTCCCGCCAGGTTGAAGGCGTGATGGCCGAAGAGGGCAAAGCGGCGCGCGAAGCCAAGGCGGCCGCGAAAGAGGTCAAGGCCGAAGAAGCGGCAAAAAAGCAGAAGGAAGCGGACGAAAAGGCGTTCCTTGAGGCGCCCGTCGGCGGTGGCGCCGGTGAGGACGAGAAGCTGAACCGCGCCTGGGGTGAGTTCGGCTACGACGGCGACGGCGTGCGGGTGTGGGGTGAGGCGACGTCTAAACGTGGCACGGCGGTGATGGATCTCGACGGGTTCGCGGCGTGGCAGGCGGCGCAGGACGAGGCGGCCGCCGCCGGGGCGCAGGCGCCTGCCAAGGACGAGATCGAGCGGCGACGCAACGCGGCTGGCGAGGCGCTCGAGACCGACGACGGCGTCGCGATTCTGACGGACGATCTGCTCGCAGCGGCGCAGTCCGAGGGTGCGGCGGAGCAGGCCGATCTGAAGGCTGTGCAGGCCGCCGCGGCGAAGAAGCGACGACGCGACGAGGTGCTGCAGGGCGACGGTACCCAGATGTTCGACGTCGCCGACCTGCCGGACGAAGACGACGCGCCGCCGGCCTGGAACGATGATCTGCGCGATGATCTGAAGGAGAAAGACGCCGAGGAGCGCGCGCTGCTGGACGCAGACTTCAAGGCGCGGGCCAAGCTGCGTGAAGAGAAGCTGGCCGAGTTCCCCAAACTGCCCTGCCCCACCAACCCGTATGGCCGCGGCTTCATCGTGAGCAACGTCCCGCAGCTGGTGGAGGGGTTGCTGTTGCCGCAACTCGAAGATCCCGACGCGCCGCTGACGCCGCGTGATCTGCTCCAAGACATCTACAAGATGGACGACGTACCGCTGCCCGCCGGGTTCTCCACGTACCCGCGACAGGCACATCCCCGCGTCGGCATGGCGGGCGACTATCCGTCCGACATGAAGGACTACGAGGCCGTGCTCGAAGCGCACAAGCGCTCGCTCGACCTTGAGGATGATGACGATGTGCGGCTGCTGCGCGAGCTCGATAAGCGCCCGATCCCAGGGATGATGCAGCCCGGCTGGTTCAACAGCGCGGCGCCGACTCTTCAGCTGGCCGGCCTGCATGGCGACGAAGAGATCACGCTCACGAACCTCACCAAGGAGGGCACGCTCTTCTTTCGTCTCCCGGGCAAAGCGCTGGAGGCCGAGCTCGATCGTGGCGCTGGCGTTGAGCGAAAGGACCTGACGCTCGATACGATGATCATCGAAGCCGATTCGCGCACCGTGACGATGCTGTGGCGCGCACACTACGAGTTTGCAGACTGGGAGGCCCTTGAGTCGTATCCAAACCTCGTCGGTTGGGTGCTCGATCTCGACGTCAAAGACCGCCGCAACCGCGATTGGGAAGAGGCGACCGCCAAGCAACGCGGGGAGGGCACGGCGACGCTCGACATCTCCGAGTTGGATCTCGACGGCGACAACGCCTACTGGCGCACCATCTCCGATGAACGCAAGGCCAAGGAGGCTGCGGCCACGGCTGCGGCAGGCGGGACGGCGGCGCTGGATATCGACCGGATGGGTTTGTACCGGCAGGGCGACGATGATGACGCGTGGGTGAAAGAGGCGTCGGATGGCACCGTGGATGTGAGCGCTGAGGCCGCCAAGAAAAAGGAAGAGGAAGCGTATCTTGAGAAGAAGCTGGCGGCGATGAAGGCCGCGGAAGCCAAGGACAAGGAAGATGAGGTGCGGCGTGAGGAGGTCGGCGCGGCCGCGGCGGCTGGCAAACCGATCCCACCGAAGGACGCCGACAAGACCCCCGTCGAGCTGAAGAAGGCGAAAGAGGCGCGGGCCAAGGCCATGGCGGACGCGCCGAAACCCGGCGTCCCGAAGCCGCCGAAATAGCGGCCCGAGTCGAAGCCTGAGCCCCCATCACCAATGATGACAAAAGACCGATAATTCCGGCTTGGAGACGAATTGGCGCGCAAAATTTTCGGTAATACGGACGGCTTGGCCGCGCTCGAGCTGGAGGGCCTGGAGAAGCTCTACACCTACCAGACGCCGCCTGAACGCATCGTCGGCGACACGCTCGGCCAACGGATGTGCGCGCTGGCCCACACGATGGCCCGGCAGGTAGGGGTGCTGATCGATCGGCGTGGTCAGGTCACGCATGTGATCGTCGGGGATGGCAACGAGATCTTTCTGCCCGATGTCGGCCGACTGCGGACCTCAAAAGGGCGGCTGCGCGGCGTGCGATTGGTGCATGTTCACCTCAAGGGTGAGGGGCTCAACGACGACGATCTGACCGACTTGGCGCGCTTGGGGCTCGACCTGGTGTGTGCGCTGACGCTGCAAATGGGTCGGCCTTTTCAGGTGCACATCGGCCACATCATCCCGACGCGCGAGGGCGAGATCGTCCACGACGTGCGACCGTTCGAGGTGCTTGAGCCGCTGATGTGGCCGGCCACCGCGTTCGCGGCGGACCTGATCATCCGTGATCTGGAGACCCAGCTGTCTCGGGTGCGACCGCGCGCCAAGATGGTGGGGGCCCGCGAGAGCGCGCTGCTGATCCACGTCGGACCCGAGAGTCAGTTGGAGGCCGATGATCGCCTCGACGAGCTCGCGGAGCTGGCGCGGACGGCGCGTGTCGAGGTGCTCGGCCGGGTGACGCAACGCCGCCGCCAGCCTGATCGGGACACTGCGCTCGGCTCAGGTCGGTTGAAGGAGGTGGTCCTCGAGGCGATGGCGACCGACGCGAGCGTGTTGATCTTCGATCACGAGCTGTCGCCCTCCCAAATGCGGGGCGTCGCGCGAGAGACGGAGATGAAGGTCCTCGACCGCACGCAGCTGATCCTCGATATCTTCGCGAGCCGCGCGTCGAGCCGTGACGGCAAGATCAAGGTCGAGCTGGCCCAGCTGAAGTACAATTTACCGCGCCTGTCGGGCCGCAGCGACGCGCTGAGTCGCCTCGCCGGGGGCATCGGTGGCGTCGGACCGGGCGAGACGAAGCTTGAGGTCGACCGGCGCCGTGCGCGCGACCGCATCCACAAGCTCGAGCAAGCGCTGAAACGCATGACGCAGAATCGGGCCACGCGACGCGGTCGACGGCAACGAAACGGGGTCGCGACGGCGTGTCTGCTGGGCTACACCAACGTCGGCAAGTCGTCGTTGCTCAACGCGCTCTGCAAGTCTCAGATCTTCACTGAGAACCTGCTGTTCGCGACCCTGGCGCCCACCTCCCGGCGAATTCGGCTGCCAGAGGGGCTGGACTGCGTGGTGACCGACACCGTCGGCTTCATCCGCGATCTACCGAAGGAGCTGGTGGGCGCTTTTGAGGCGACGCTGGAAGAGGCCATGGAAGCGGAGGTGCTGCTGCTGGTCGCGGACGCGAGTCATCCCCAATTGGAGGCCCAGCTCCAGAGCGTCGAGCGCATCCTGCATGACCATGGGCTGAACGAGCACCCGCACCTCCTTGTGCTCAACAAGATCGACGCGGTCACGGATTTTGCGACGGTGCGCGAGCTGGCGCAGCATCGCAACGCGATCTCCACCTCGACGCTGGATCGCCGCGGTATCCTGGATCTGATGGAGGCCCTCGAGGAGCTGCTGCAAGCGCCGCCACGTCGCATCGGTGGACCGCCAGAGACGGAGACCTGGAGCCCGCGCGACTGAACGCTGAGGATTCGGTGCGGACGGCGCCGTGCCCGTGCGCGCGGCGCTAAACGGCTGAATTACCCGGACATCAGGAGTCGCCCGACCGGTCGCCGCGAGCGCCGGGGCCTCGGCTGCCGCTGCCACGGATTCTGTTCTCGGTGCTCCGCCCCGGTGCGGCGCCCACGCCGGGCTTGAAGGTGCCGTCTTCAAATCGCTTCAGCTGTCGATCCCACAGATTGCGATACTGATTGAAGCGCGCGATCGTGCTCTGCACCTTGAAGCGCAAGGTCGCGGTGGCGAACCCGGTGCCCGTCATCCCGCGCACGGCCCGCTTGAGCTGCTCGTATTCGACCAGCGGCGGCACCTTCTCCAGCCCATTAAAATACATGTCGAAGGCGCGTTTGACCTTCATCATACGCTGCTCGATGTCGGCGAGATCTTGATTGGTCTCGGTAGATCCCCTGACCCCGCGTGTCATCCCCGTCGTCTTCTTCTCGGCCATGAGGTCGTTCTCCCGCTGCGGACTGGTCCCGATGATACGCGCATCCAGACGGTCCCGTCGTCACGCCACGAAAACAGACTACCTGTCCCCGTTTACCGCCGCGCACCCCTGTATTATCCTCTCGCCTCGCACCCCGCGCAAACACCGTCGGCTACCAACCCGACAGGAGGACTGTATGCGTCTTCGAATCCCCAGCCGATCACAGACCGGCACCGTTCGGCTGCCCCCACTCAGCCGTCTCTCCACCCTTCTCGTGGGGACCGTAATCGCCACGCTGCTCGCGACCAGCTTGGTCGGCTGCGGAGAGAAAGACCCGGAGGAGAACTTCGGCCTGTGGAGCAACAACGCCGCCGGCTGGGCCGAGTTGGGCAAGTACGTCGGGGATTCGAGCCACGACGTCAAGCTGCGCGCGCGCGGGCTTGAGGTGCTGATGACAAGCGGTCAGCCGACCCACGTCATCGACTTGCTGAACAAGCACGTCGCCGACAAGGCCGAGCGCGAGAAGATCTTGCTCGCGATGCGGCCGGCCATGGAGCAGCTGCTCAAGAACCCGAACGAGAAGCTGCAGCGCTACGCCAAGCAGGTCCTGTTCGATTCGCTCGAGATGATGTCCCCTGCGGAGGCAGACAAGAACCGCAAGATTCTCGCCGACTGGGCGTTTGGCGATTTCAGCCACGACGACAGCACCAGCAAGATCGTCGAGAAGCTCGGCCGGCGCGTGCGCCCCGAGGAGATCGAGAAGCTCGGTAACGCAGGGGTGAAGGGCGGCGAGATCATGCTCGCCAAAGGCATCGCACGCGGCGAGATCCTGGTGTTTCTGCAGGGACTGAAGTCGCCCGAGGGCAAAGCGGCGCTCATCGCCGGCCTGCGGCGCTACCACACGTCCCGCAAGAACGTGAAGGTGATGGAGGGCGAGCTGGGCTTCATCCAACGCACGCAGACCATGGACGGTCTGCTCTACTTTCTCGAGCTGTATGAGCGGCTGAGCCCCAGCGAGCATCCGTCGGACAAGGCGGCTGGGTCCCTCGCGATCGTCGCTGCGATGGAGTGGTTAGGCACGCCTGCAGGCAAGGCGCTGGTGAAGAAGGACTACAAGCGCATCAAACCCTTCGTCGAGCGCTTCCTGGTGCGGGACAACTGCGACGATCGCTGGTGGGCGGTGCAGATGATGGTCAACCATGAAGGCGTCGCCGGGCTCAAAGCCGGACTCAACGGCCTGAAAGACGACATGAACTACGGGCAGGACACGTACGCCAACAACGACGTGAAGCTGATGATCACGGATATCTGCAAGGAAGACGTCGGCAAGCACATCGGTTTCGCAAAGGCACGCGGGGTCTTCGACGAGATCCTGAAGCTGCCCGCAACCAACGACAAGGGCGAGGAGTTCGGCTTTGTGAAGCGCATCGTCTCGATCCGCTGTCTGGCAGCTGACGCGAGTCCAGAGGCGCGGGCGGCGCTTGACGCGTATGTCACGAGTCGCAAGAAGATGAAGAAGGAGAGCGTCGTCGACCCGCTGATCGTGCCGCAGCATGGCGAGGGGCTGACGCTGACGGATGTGGCGCGCGTGGCGCTAGACATCGTGGATTACACGAGCGAGCTCGACAAGCTCGCGGCCGCCGGCAAGCTCACCAAAGACCAGGTGAAGTGGCGCAAGACCTACGCCGGCTACTCGTTCGACCGCCGCATGAAGGCGCTCAAGGCGTTCGCCGAGGATCGCGCGGAATCGAAGATCAAGCGAGACGCAAAGAAGGACGCTGCAGAGGCAGCGGACGCCAAGGCAGGCGCCGGGAAGGCGGCGAAGAAGAACACGAAGAAGAAGAGGTAGTCGTAGCGGACGCCGCGATTCTCCGTACCGGCCCGATCTCGCTGAGGTCGGGCCGGTTGGTTTTTGGAGGTTTCGTTCGTCTCAGTCCGCCCGGGCTACGCGCGGCTGACCGCGCTGCGACGCAGACGCCACCCGCAACTCGGCACGCCGGGGCGTGGACCAGCGCGGCGGCTATCCGACGTCGACGCGAAACAGCACGGATCCCACCATCAACTCGTCACCTGAGCGCAGCGACACGGGCATGTCGTCGATGTGGGTGAACGTGCCGTTGAGGCTACCTACGTCGATGACCGACAGCGTGCCGCTGTTGTTCTCCAAGCGCACGTGCCGACCGCTCATGAAACGATCCTGCGGGAACGAGAGGTCCGAGTTCTCGCGCCCGACGCTGAGCGTGCTCTTGTCCGTCGAGGCGACGCGACCCGGCACGCCGGCGCTGAGGAGCTGCGTGACGTGGAGCTGCGGTGGCGGCAGCGGGGTGCCAAACGTCTCTTCAGGCACGGCGGAGTTGGGATCGAGCTGCTCTTGGGGCGCGTCGTCGCCGCGGCGCACGATGAGGTACTGCTCGCCGGCGAACACCGTGTCGCCGGACTGCACGACGGCGGGATCACGGATGCGGCGATAGGCGCCGCCTTCCCCGGGCACGGCGGCGACCTGGACGTCGGGGCCATGGACCTCAAGCACGAGATGCTCTCCGTCAATGCCATGATCATTGGGGAACGAGATGTCTGCCTGTCGGCCGACCACGTTGCGGCCTTGGCGCAGATCGTACACGGAACCTTCAGGCACAGGTCCACGCAGCACCACGAGCCGGGCCTGAACGGCGGCTTGTATAGGCGCTGCGCCGGGATACGCGCCTGGGGGCGGGCCAGGCGGCGGACCGGCCATGAAGGAGGGCGGGTAGCCGGGCGGCGCAGGCGGCTCGGACGAAGCGCCGCAGTGACCACAGAAAGCAAAGCCGTCCGGAATAGGAGAACCACAGGTGGTGCACGCAATCGACATCGACCCCTCGCTTGCCTGACAGCACAGCCACAGGGCCGTGATGGAATGGCCGCAAGGGTTCCACGTCGCGCGCGGGCAGGCAACCCGATCCACGCCCGCTGCCCGCGCGAGAACGCAGCTTCGTCGCGCTCATGAGGACCGCCGGTCGCCGCCGCGACGAGGTCAGAGTGGCGTGTGGGAATCAGCGCAGCCGGCGGGCGGTTGAACCCGGCGACGCGCCGTTTTATCGCTGCCACGGCTAGGTGCCACTACACTGGGCGGCGCTGATTGGGAGCCTGAAGACTGGACCTCAAACCTGGGCCTTCACGCTGGGCCCTAAAGCCAGGCCCCCACACGACGGCACACGACGCGACGGGGGGCTTTTTGACCAGCGACAGCACGAGCAAGACGACCGCAAGTGGCGGCTGGATCCGACGATGGATCCGGCGTGCTTTTGTGTTCGGCTTGTTTGCGACCGCCGCCGGCGTGGTCGTTGGCGCCATCGGCTTCAAGTCGCTCGAGGCGCGGCTGCCGGACGTGTTTTCGTTCGCCGCGTACAAAGACCTCGCCGTCGAAAACAGCCGCGTGTACGCCGCCGGTGGCGAGCTGATCGCCCGTTTTGGCGGCGAGCTGCGCACGGTTGTGCCCATGGCGCGCATCCCGGCGACGGTGCGATTCGCGGTGGTCTGCGCGGAGGACGCCGCCTTCTATCATCACCCTGGGCTCGACCTGCTCGGAATCGCGCGGGCGCTGTGGGTCGACATCATAGAGGGACGCTACGCGCAGGGCGCCTCGACGATCACCCAGCAATTTGCGAAGACGCGGTTCTTGTCGAGCGAAAAGAAGGTGATCCGCAAGCTCAAGGAGCTGGTGCTGGCGCGTAAGCTCGAGCAGAAGGTGAGCAAGGACGACATCCTCGTGATGTACATGAACGAGATCTACTTCGGTGACGGCCGCTATGGCGTCGAGGAGGCGTCGCGCTATTTCTTCGGCAAACCCGTCAGCGAGGTCAACGTCGCCGAGGCGGCGCTGCTCGCGGCGGTTGTGAACTCGCCGGCGCGGTTCTCGCCGTATCGCCACCCCGAGCGCGCGCTGGAGCGACGACGCTACGTGTTGCTGCAGATGCAGCGACGCGGCTACATCTCCGAAGCGGACGCTGCGCGTGGCAACGCGCATCCCCTGCCCACGAAAGCCCACGAAGACCGGGTGATTCGCGCGCCCTGGGTCGTCGCGGCCGTTCGCCGAGAGGTCCTGCAGCGTGTTGGCAACCGCGCGCTGCGCAGCGAGGGCCTGCGCATTGAGGTCGCCATGGACATCACCGCGCAGCGAGCCGCAGAAGCCGCGGTCGCAGCTGGCCTGCGCCGGTTGGACGCGCACTACAAGACCCGGGAGCCCCTGCGCCGCTACCAGACCGCGCAGGCGATGGATGAAGCCGGCAAGCAGCTCGCACGCCGCCGCAAGGGCAAGCCAGCGCGTGTAGGCCGTCCGATTCACGGCATCGTGCGCAGCTTCGACGTCGACGCAAAGACCTATGTCATCGATCTGGGCGGCGAGCGCGGCACCCTGCATCGCGACACCCTGGCCAGATTTGTCGACGATCAGGGGGCGCCGCCCTCCTTTCGGCGCGGTGATCTCATCCGTGTGTCCATCCTGAGCCGAGACGCCACCGGGGGGTCCGTGCTCTCGCCGGAGCTGGGACCGCAGGCGGCGCTCGTCGCGATCGAGCCCAAAACTCGGCTTGTCCGGGCGCTGGTCGGGGGGGATGACGCGAATCTGCACCCCTTTCACCGCGCGCTCATGGCCCGCCGGCAACCCGGGTCGACGTTCAAGACGTTCGTGTACGGCGCGGCCATCGAGGCTGGCATGGCGACGCCGGACACACGCGTCACCGATGAGAAGCGCACGTACACGAGCCACGGTCGGCCATGGACGCCGCGCAACTACAAGGGGAGCTGGGACGGCAAGGCCCACAGTCTACGTGACGCCCTCGCGCGGTCGATCAACAGCATCGCCGTCGAGATCGCGCAGCGTGTCGGCCCGGAGAAGGTCGCGGAGTTCGCGCGTCGCGCGGGCATCCTCTCGCCGCTGCGCGCCGACCTGCCCTTGGCGCTCGGAGCCTCCGGGGTCACGCCGATCGAGCTCACCAATGCCTACGCCACGCTGGCGGCCGATGGGCTCTACGGCGAGCCTGTGCTGCTGACGCGCATCATCGATCGACATGGCAAGGAGCGCTTTCGTGCCGCCACCACGCTCACCCGTGTGATGCCGGCCAAGGTAGCCCACGCGCTGAGTGACATGCTCGGCGAGGTCGTCCGCCGTGGCAGCGCGCGCGGCGCACATGTCGGCCGGCCTGTCGCGGGCAAGACCGGCACGACCAATCGCGCACGGGACGCCTGGTTTGTCGGCTTCTCACCCCGGCTCGCGTCCGCGGTGTGGGTGGGCTGGGACGACCGACTGCCGATGGCGAAGGGCTCTGGTGGCAAGCTCGCCCTGCCGATCTGGGCCGATTTCATGCGCGCCGCGCTGGATCGGGTGCCCGTGCTGCCGCTACCGCGGTTGCCCCACGTGTTGGGGACGCCGCGGGCGCCGCCGATCCCTCTGGATGATGACCCAGAGGCCGGCGCCGCGAACCTGACCGACGAGCTCGCCGACAAGCTGGAGGCCGATCTCCAAGAGGTCCTGCCATAGACGTCACGCCGCCGGGCAGTGACTCCTCGTTAGACGGCGCGCCCCGCTTCCCGGCCGCCAATCCCGGCCGACAATCCCGGCCGCTCTGCGCTATGCCGGGCCGGCAGCGGCGAAGAAATCGCTGTGGTCGGGGCCCTGCGCGCGTTTGTGATCGAGGACCGCGAGGCCCTTGACGGTGCGACCCGCTAGTTGGCGATACAGCTCAGCGTGTGCCGACTGCGGCTCTGCGGCGACCATGGGTCGGCCTGCGTCAGCGTGCGGCGAGACCGCCATCTCGATCGGCAGCGTGCCCAGCAAGGCGACGTCATGCTGAGCGCAGTGCTCGGCCGTGCGGCTCTTGCCGAAGATCCAGTACGTCTTGTTGTTGTCGGGGCACACAAAAAACGCCATGTTTTCGGCCAAGCCGACCACATCCACCTTCAACATGCGGAACATGCGAATGGCGCGCTGCACGTCGGCGAACGCCACGTCCTGCGGCGTCGACACCACGACCGCGCCGCTCAGCGGGATCGTCTGGCTCAGCGTCAACACCACGTCGCCGGTACCGGGCGGCAGGTCGACGATCAGGTAGTCCAGCTCGCCCCAGGCGACGTCATCGATGAACTGCGTCACGGCGCGTCCGATCATCGGGCCCCGCCACACCACAGCCTCGTCGGGGCTGACCAACAGCCCCATCGACATGAACCGTACGCCATGGCTCACGATCGGGATGATCTGCTTGTCTTCGTTCACACGTGGCTTGGCGTCCGCGACACCCATCATGATCGGGACGCTTGGGCCGTAGATATCGGCGTCGAGCAGCCCAACGCGCGCGCCCGCTTCGGCGAGCGCCACCGCCAGGTTGACCGCGACGGTGGACTTGCCAACGCCGCCCTTGCCGGCGCCCACGCCGATGATGTGGCGCACGGTGGGCATACGCTCAGCTTTCGGTAGCCGCGCCTTGGGCACCTCGACGCGGGTCTGAACCGCGCTCGCCGTGACGCCGGGGAGGACACGCAGCGCGGCCTTCACGTCCGACACCAGGCCGGCCTCTGCGGGGTCCAAGAACGATCGCAACACCAGGGTGACGCCGACCTTGTCGCCGTCGATGGTCACATCGCGAACGAGATTGAGCGTGACGATGTCGATGCCAAACTGTGGGTCGAGAATGCCGGAGAGCGCGCTGAGCACCTCGGTCTGAGTCAAAGCCATGCCTCTGTCCTCCTAAAAGCCCAGAATTGTGGGCGGCGGGAGGGTGGGCAGCGGCGACGCAGGTGTCAACGGGAACGCGCACTTGTCGAGCGGAACCGGGGCCCTGGCGCGCAGCAAATTGACCACGCACAAGCGACGCGGCCACACTGCCGGCGTGTGGGCCACGTAAACCCGGCGCGTGTCGGACCCAGGGCCTCAGCGGCTCGACCGGTCGACACGATC